>NZ_JBAMDI010000320.1:0-667 GCF_036961695.1 Pseudomonas sp. CGJS7
ACGACAACGGTGCGTACTCCAGCGTCGGTCAGTACGCCGATACCCTGCGTTTCGGTGCGGGCATCGCGGCCGCGGACATCCAGGCCAGCCGTTCGGGCAACGATCTGTTGCTGGTTCACAGCAACGGCAGCGACAAGATCACGATCAAGGACTGGTTCGTCTCGGCCGGCAACTGGTTGGAGAACATCGTCTTTGCCGATGGCACGGTTTGGGCGGCCTACGACATTACCTACGGCATGGCTCAGGCCGGTACCGAGGGCGACGATCAGATCGTGGCTCCCGCGGGCACCAACGCGGTGATTCGCGGCGGTGGCGGCAACGACACCATTACCGGCAACGATGGCAACGACAGTTTGTACGGCGATGCCGGCAACGACACCATCAAAGCCGGTTCGGGCAACGATCAAGTCTTCGGCGGCTCGGGTAACGACACGATCGAAGGCGGCAGCGGCAACGACGTGCTGGAAGGCGGCGACGGCGACGATGTCATCAGCGACGGTTCGGGCACCAATGTGCTGCGCGGCGGCGCCGGTGACGACACGTTGAGGGGCACCGACCCGTGGGTGGTCAACACCTTCGAAGGCGGCACCGGCAACGACACGATGTCGGGTTACTACGGTGGCGACACCTACCTGTTCAACCTCGGCGATGGTCAGGACACCATCAG
>NZ_JBAMDI010000321.1:0-647 GCF_036961695.1 Pseudomonas sp. CGJS7
AAGCCGGTCCCAAGGGTATGGCTGTTCGCCATTTAAAGTGGTACGCGAGCTGGGTTTAGAACGTCGTGAGACAGTTCGGTCCCTATCTGCCGTGGACGTTTGAGATTTGAGAGGGGCTGCTCCTAGTACGAGAGGACCGGAGTGGACGAACCTCTGGTGTTCCGGTTGTCACGCCAGTGGCATTGCCGGGTAGCTATGTTCGGAAGAGATAACCGCTGAAAGCATCTAAGCGGGAAACTTGCCTCAAGATGAGATCTCACTGGGATCTTGAATCCCCTAAAGGGCCGTCGAAGACTACGACGTTGATAGGTTGGGTGTGTAAGCGCTGTGAGGCGTTGAGCTAACCAATACTAATTGCCCGTGAGGCTTGACCATATAACACCCAAGCAATTTGCTGACGCAGATTGCGGTGGTGAAGACGAAAGACCCGAAAATTCGTAAGACCACAAATATCGCATATCCGAATTCGCTGGGCTGTCCATCTGGACATTCTGGCAACAGAATTTCTTGACGACCATAGAGCATTGGAACCACCTGATCCCATCCCGAACTCAGTAGTGAAACGATGCATCGCCGATGGTAGTGTGGGGTTTCCCCATGTGAGAGTAGGTCATCGTCAAGATTCATTTCGCAAAACCCCTATCTGC
>NZ_JBAMDI010000322.1:0-562 GCF_036961695.1 Pseudomonas sp. CGJS7
CGCCGATGCCGTCAGCCACGCCGCTAATGCGGCCCGAACCACCATCGTTGATCACCACGTTGCCAAACTTCGGCGACTCGGCTATTTGCAGTTGGATCGCACCGGTGGTCGGATCGGTCACCGTCTTCAGGTTGGCGCCGCTGTAGTTGCCGGCGGTGGTCGCCGCGCCGCGGATCGCCAAGGTCTCACCCAACTTGCGCTGCACGTTACCGGCGGCGGTATCGTTACCGGTGAAGGTCAAGCCCGTATCGGCCAGCGCTTTCACCTGGCCGACATTCGCCGCATCGGTCGAGGCCACGCCCGGACCGACGTTGCTGATCGGCTTGCCGGCAGCGTCGATGCCGTTGCCGGTCACGCTCGGCCCACCGACGATGGCCAGGCCATTGGTGTCAAGCCGGCTGTTGCCCGCAGTGATGCTGTCGACCTTTAGATCCCTGGCCAAATCGAAGCTGACGTTGTCATCGGTCGCGATCTTGCTGACCACAACGTTGCCGTCGGTGTTCTTCAGGTCAACGGTTTCGCCCGGAGCCACCTTGCTGCCGTTGGCACCCTGCGCGCTCAC
>NZ_JBAMDI010000323.1:0-507 GCF_036961695.1 Pseudomonas sp. CGJS7
TCGGCTCCACCGTGCAGGTACGTGACGCGGCCGGCAACATCCTCGCGACTGGCAACGTCGCTGCAGATGGCACCTTCACCGTCACCCTGGACCCTGCCGTGAACGACGGCAGCACCTTGCAAGTCACCCTCACCGATGCCGCCGGCAACGTATCCCAACCGGGCTCGGTCACCTCGGCCGACTTGCTGCCGCCCGCACAACCGACTGACCTGGCCCTGGCCGATGGCGTCACCTTCACTGGTCGCGGCGAGCCCGGTGCTACCGTGCAGGTGCGCGATGCTGCCGGCAACCTGATTGGCACCGGTGCCGTCGGGGCCGACGGCCTGTTCAGCATTGCCCTGTCGCCTGCCCAGGCCAACGGCGAAGCCCTGGACATCCGCCAGGTGGATGCCGCCGGCAACAGTTCGATACCGCTGGAGTTCACAGCCCCGGATGTCACACCGCCCGAGGCGGTCACCGACATCCTGGTCGGCCCAGGTGGCACGGCACTGAGCGGTCGCGGCGAAT
>NZ_JBAMDI010000324.1:0-490 GCF_036961695.1 Pseudomonas sp. CGJS7
TTCGTCGAGGGTGTCGGTGACATCCACTTTCGCGGCACCGCCCAACTCGAGGTTCTCGAACGCAGCACCAGTGGCGTCTACTGCCGAGTTGATGCCCAGGCTGATCTGGCCCGCATCCTGATAGACGTCATCGCCCTGTGCGTCGTGGATGTACTGCGCGCTGGTCTCGCCAGCCTTGATGGTGACCTGAGCATTGTTGCTCAGGGTCACGATCAGGTCGTGGGCCAGGGCGGTGTTGATGTGTACGGTGAACGTCGGCTTGACGTTCTCGGCTACCGAACTCTGGTCGGCCGTGATGGTGACCTTGACGATGTCGCCTTCGCTGCCTGGAGTGCCTGGCTCGTCGGTGACCTCGGTGCTGACCGGGGTCTTGTCCAGGTTCAGGTTTTCGAACTTCCACGCATCTGCGCCGCTGACCGCGTCGATGGCATTGACCACCGGCTGGTTGGTGCCGACATAGACGTTGTCTGGTGCGATTGCAGTCGCCGAG
>NZ_JBAMDI010000325.1:0-468 GCF_036961695.1 Pseudomonas sp. CGJS7
TTCAGGTTTTCGAACTTCCACGCATCCGCGCCGCTGACGGCGTCGATGGCATTGACCACCGGCTGGTTGGTGCCGACATAGACGTTGTCTGGTGCGGTTGCAGTCGCCGAGCCCGTGGTGCTGTTGGCTGCCACGACGACGGTGGTGCCGTCGGTCAGCTTGAAGTACAGCTCCGAGTGGTTGTTGATCGGCAAGCCGTCTTTGTTGGTCAGCGTGATGGTGTAGGTGATCTCGCCGCCTTCGGTGACCGAAGGGGTCGCGGTCAGCTTCGCCACCACCTCGTCGAGGGTGTCAGTCACTTGAACCGAAGCGTTGCCGCCCAGTTGCAGGTTCTCGAAGGTGCGACCGTCTACATCCACAGCGGACGTGATGCCCAGGCTGATCTGGCCCGCATCCTGATAGACGTCATCGCCCTGCGCGTCGTGGGTGTACGGCGCGCTGGTTTCGCCGGCCTTGATGGTGACCTGG
>NZ_JBAMDI010000326.1:0-453 GCF_036961695.1 Pseudomonas sp. CGJS7
CGAATTGGCCGAAACCGCCGCACCGCCGTTGAGCACGCAGCTGTAGGTGCCGGCGGTGTAACCGGGCTGGTTGGTTTCAGACAGGGTGTACGCACCCGCACTGACCGATGCGTTGGTCACCGTGGCCGAACCGCTGGTGCCGGTGATGGTGCTCGGGCCGGTCGCGGTCAGCGGGAAATCGCTGACCGTGGCGGTACCACCGTTGTCGTTGGTCACCGTCTTGACCAGGGTCAGCGTCGCGGCTTGGTCGTTGTTGTCGATCGTGCAGGTGGCGTTGTCGCCACCGGCCAGGGTGATCGAGTTCGCCACCGTGGCTGCGCCGCCGTTGAGCACGCAGCTGTAGGTGCCGGCGGTGTAACCGGGCTGGTTGGTTTCAGACAGGGTGTAAGCACCCGCACTGACCGATGCGTTGGTCACCGTGGCCGAACCGCTGGTGCCGGTGATGGTGCTCGG
>NZ_JBAMDI010000327.1:0-447 GCF_036961695.1 Pseudomonas sp. CGJS7
CTGGCATCCCAACGGGTCTGGCCACGCAGGCGCTTGAGCACCACGGCATTGACCGACTGGGCGGTGAGGTCGGTGATGTCCGCCATGGCCGGGAAGCGCCCCGCCAATCCCTCGATCACGTTGTCGCTGGCGCCGAACAAGGTGCCGATCGAATCGGCTTTGTCCTTGAACGGGTTGAACGGCGCCAAGGCGGTGTAAAGCGGGCTGTCGTGCTGGTCCAGCCATTGCTCCAGGCGTTTGAAGCGTCGGTCATGATCTTCGGTGCCGGGTGTCGGCTGGCCCATCGGGTGAATCAGCAACGCCAGTGAGATTTCCAGACCACGGGCGGAGGTGCGTTCTTCACGGTCGTAACAGGCCAAGGCGGCTGCCAGGCTGTAGGGGTTATCGATGTGTTGGGATTCGGCCGTCGCCAGCCAGGCGTCATGATCGTTGCTGGCTTGCAAGGCC
>NZ_JBAMDI010000328.1:0-441 GCF_036961695.1 Pseudomonas sp. CGJS7
CGCAAGCCCTGCGCTCGGCCTCCTGAAGTCGCAATCTGCGTCGCCTGAACTACCGCGCGCTTAGAAGCAAAAGCCAAAGCAAGAGCAAGAGCAAGAGCAACGGCGTTCTTCCAGGTACACCAGGCCGAGGGCAGCCATGCCGGCGATATCCTTATCCAGATGTCCGGGCAGAACCTCACCGAATGCATCGGCGGTACCGGCCGATCACCGAGTTCGCTTTTGATCTTGCTTCTAAGCGCGCGGTAGTTCAGGCGACGCAGATTGCGACTTCAGGAGGCCGAGTGGAGGCATTGCGGAGGGAGATGACGGGCATGGATGCCCGTCAAGCGCTGAGGCCCCATGGATGGGGCCTGCAGCGCGTGCTCCCGGGAGCAAGGCCGGAGCGAGGGGACCCCGGAGCGCAGCGTAGGGGCCGGATGATGGGAGCCGACGGTTTTTGGT
>NZ_JBAMDI010000329.1:0-438 GCF_036961695.1 Pseudomonas sp. CGJS7
ACCCGTCGCCGTCAGCGGGAAATCGCTGACCGTGGCGGTACCGCCGTTGTCGTTGGTCACCGTCTTGACCAGGGTCAGCGTCGCGGCTTGGTCGTTGTTATCGATCGTGCAGGTGGCATTGTCGCCGCCGGCCAGGGTGATCGAGTTCGCCACCGTGGCTGCGCCGCCGTTGAGCACGCAGCTGTAGGTGCCGGCGGTGTAACCGGGCTGGTTGGTTTCAGACAGGGTGTACGCACCCGCGCTGACCGATGCATTGGTCACCGTCGCCGAACCGCTGGTGCCAGTAATCGTGGTGGGGCCGGTCGCGGTCAGCGGGAAGTTGCTGACCGTGGCGGTACCGCCGTTGTCGTTGGTCACCGTCTTGATCAGGGTCAGCGTCGCGGCTTGGTCGTTGTTGTCGATCGTGCAGGTGGCATTGTCGCCACCGGCCAAGGTGAT
>NZ_JBAMDI010000033.1:0-88675 GCF_036961695.1 Pseudomonas sp. CGJS7
CAGGCCGTGCACGCGGGCAAGCCTCACCGCCGACGGCCATCGCTGAATTTTCGGAATTCGCAAACAGATTTCGTAAACTGAACAAGCCCCGCCCCGACTCGCTTGGCAAGCCGATGACGCCCGCCTAGAGTCGCCGTGAACTCCCTCGGCCCCGTCCATGCCCGCCAAGCGCAGCAAGACCGTCACCGTCGCCGCGCCAGCCGCCGTCCACAATCCGGGCGTCGCCTTGCGCGCCCTGCGCCGCCAGCGCGGCTGGACCCTGGCCGAAATCGGCGCGCGCACCGGTCTGCCGATCTCGACTTTGTCGAAGATCGAGAACGGCAAGATGTCGCTGAGCTTCGACAAGCTCACCCGCATCGCCCAAGGCCTGGAAGTGGACATCGGCGAGCTGTTTTCCTCGCAGCCGCCGGCCGGCAACGACGCCTTCAGCGGCCGCCGCAGCATCACCCGCGCCGGCGAAGGCTATGCGATCGGCACCGAAAACTACGGCCACCTCTATCCCGCCGCGGAACTGCTCAACAAACGGCTGGTGCCGATCTTCGCCGAGGTCCACGCGCGTTCGCTGGAGGAATTCGGCGAACTGATCCGCCACAGCGGCGAGGAATTCGCGCTGGTGCTGGAAGGCGCGATCGAACTGCACAGCGAGTTGTACGCGCCGGCGCGGTTGGAAGTGGGCGACTCGATTTATTTCGACAGCGCCATGGGCCACGCCTACATCGCCGCCGCGCCGGGCCGTTGCCGGGTGCTGGCGGTGTGCTCGGGGGGCGAGTCGCATCTGCGCGAAGCGATGTTGCGCCAGAACAGCGCCGAAGCCGCGCGCCCGGCCGCGCGCGGCGTGCGCGGCCGCCGCTCCGGCGAAGACTGAGCCGGCCGCGCCTGCCATGAATCGCGCGCCGCCGCGCGGCGCCGGCAAGAGCCGTAAGCCCGCCGCGGCGGATTGCGGTCACAAGATCGGCAAACGCCGATCACGACGCTGCGTTTTCCCGTTTTGAAAGTGGTTTCGGCGCGAACCGGCGCGCTCAGCTGACCCGCGCGAGCATGCGCTGGCTGCCGATCAAGCGCGCCCAGCGCGCGCCGATGTCGCTCATGCACACATAGCCGGCTTCGCCGAGCAGCCGCGGCCACATCCGCGGCGCCAGCGACAGACGCGGCTCGGCCGCGCACAGCTCCCAGTCGTAGCCCAGGCGGCGCGCGAACCAGGCGCAACGGGCCAGGTGATAGCGGCTGCTGAGCAAGGTCACCCGCGAATGCATCCGCTCGCCCAGCACCGCGCGCGCATTGCGCAGGTTCTGCAAGGTATCGCGCGATTCCGATTCCAGGCGCAGCGGCGCATCCGCCGGCAGGCCGCGCGCAAGCAATCCGCGCCGCGCCAGTTCGGCCTCGGTCGGCTCGTTCTCCGGGCCGCCGCCGAGCAACACCAGACACGCCGGCGGCCGTTCGCGCCACAACGCCATCGCCCGATCCAGGCGCGCTTGGAAATCGGCATCCAACCGCCCGCCCGGCGCGTGCTTGCCGAACAGCAACACGCACTCGCCGCGCTCGGGCCGGCACGGCGCGCGCCGCGCCACCCGCAACACGTGCAGCAGATAACCCAGATACACCAGGCCGGCGCTGAGCACGCAAACCACGACCGTGATCAGCGCGACATGCAGGATGTCGCGGTCGCCGAACAATGCGATGCGGTGAGCGGTGCGGCTGGTCAAGAGAAAAACCGGTGGCGGCGGACGAAGAGCGGCGATCAAGACAGCGGCGGCGGCGATGCCCGCGGCGCGGCCGATGCCGCGCCGCGGAGACCGGCTCAGTCTTGCGCGGACAACTGCAGGTTGGTCGACAGGTCGGTGGTCAGATAACCGATCCAGCCCAGATAGTTCTTGTGGATGTACGGCTTGCCGCCCTTGAGCTTGTAGTCGAGGTTGTTGCTGTCGACGTAGGCGAAACGCACGTGCTTGGCGTCGTAGGTGACCCGGATGCGGGCGACGTGGGCGCGCAGGTTCAAGGTGGAATCGATCTGGCCCGGCTGTTCGTTGGTGATCGACCAACCGCGGCCCATCAGCGCGCGCTTGATGTCCTTGGCGACCTTGGCCGGATCGGTGCCGGCCGGAATGGCGATCGGATCGGGATCGATCAGCGGCGCCGAACGCGCCTGCACCGCTCCCGGAAATGCCGCGAACGCGGCCAGACACAACGCCGCCAACATCAGATGCATCAAACGCATGGTGTTTCCCCCTGTGGTCGGGATCCTCCGTGGATCCCCTGAACGGTGCCGCGCCGATCGCCCCGAACGCGCCGCGGCGGCCTGAACAGCCGCCGCGCGGCGATGAACCGACCCGCAGCGGCGGCCATGATACGCGGCTGCGTCGCGGCCGGCCGGCGACAGCGGGTGGCTATACTTCCGGCTGATTCCGCACGCAGCGTCGTACCTGTCTAGTGACATCCAACGTCTCACCGATGCCGCCGCTGGCGATCCGCGCCTACACCGCCACCACCGCGCTCGGGCACGGCCTGCAAGCCCAGGCCCGGGCCCTGCGCGAACGCCGCGGCGGCCTGCGTCGCAACGATTTCGCCCCGCTGGCGCCGGATCAGGCGCCGCTGGATTGCTGGATCGGCCGGGTCGAGGGCGTGGAAGACGCGCCGCTGCCGGCGGCGCTGGCCGACTGGGAATGCCGCAACAACCGCCTGGCCTGGATGAGCCTGCAGCACGACGGCGTGCCCGCGGCCATCGCCGCGGCGGTCGCGCGCTACGGCGCCGATCGGGTGGCGGTGATCGTCGGCACCTCCACCTCCAGCATCGGCGCGACCGAACAGGCCTATGCCGGCCTGCAAGGCGATCCGCCGCGTTTCCCGCAGGAATTGTCGGCGCCGATCCTGCACACCCCGCATTCGCTGG
The DNA here is from genome assembly GCF_036961695.1 of Pseudomonas sp. CGJS7. NCBI lineage: Bacteria > Pseudomonadati > Pseudomonadota > Gammaproteobacteria > Pseudomonadales > Pseudomonadaceae > Pseudomonas > Pseudomonas sp. CGJS7. The sequence continues at coordinate 2,888 of NZ_JBAMDI010000033.1, forward strand.
GCGCGTTCGTCGCCGCGGCGACCGGCCTGCGCGGCCCGTGCGCGACCGTGGCCACCGCGTGCTCGTCCAGCGCCAAGGTGTTCGCGCAAGCGGCACGGTTGATCCAGTCCGGCCTGGCCGACGCGGCCCTGGTCGGCGGCGTGGACACCTTGTGCGGCAGCGTGCTGTTCGGCTTCAACTCGCTGCAGTTGGTTTCCACCGAGCCGTGCAAACCCTTCGACGCGAACCGGGTCGGCTTGTCGCTGGGCGAGGCCGGCGGTTTCGCCGTGCTCGAACGCCGCGACGGCGACGCCGCCAGCGGTCTGGAGCTGCGCGGTTACGGCGAGTCCAGCGACGCCCACCACATGTCCACCCCGCACCCGCAGGGTCTGGGCGCGCGCCTGGCGATGGCCGATGCGCTGGCCCGCGCCGGCATCGACGCGGGCGAGGTGGGTTATCTCAATCTGCACGGCACCGCCACGCCGGCCAACGATCAGGTCGAAGCCTTCGCGGTGGCGGCGATGTTTCCGCCCGCGCTGCACGCCAGTTCGACCAAGGGCTGGACCGGCCACACCCTCGGCGCGGCCGGCATCGTCGAATCGGCGATCGCCCTGCTCGCGCTGGAAAGCGGCGAGTTGCCCGGCATTCTCAACAGCGTCGAACCCGATCCCGGCAACGGTCCGCAGATCCGCTTCGACAACGCCCGCCACTCCATTCGGTACGCGATGAACAACTCTTTCGGTTTCGGCGGCAATAACTGCTCGCTGGTGTTCGCGCGCGCATGAGCGCTCCCATCGCGCGTCCGGCCGCGGCGTTGAGCGCCGGCATCGAGGGCATCGGTTACTGGAGCCGCGGCCTGCCCGACTGGAACGCCGCGCGCGCCTATGCGCTGGGCCAGGCCGACGCCGTCGCCGACGCGCCGACGCGGCCGGCGCCGACCTTGTTGGCCGCCAACGAACGCCGGCGCGCGCCGGAAACGGTGGCGGTGGCGCTGGAAGTGGCCCTGGCCGCGTGCCAGGCCGCCGGCCGCGATCCGGCCGGCCTGTCCTCGGTGTTCGCCTCCAGCCACGGCGACATGCAGATCACCGATTACATGTGCGCGACCTTGGCCAGCGAACCGCGCACGATCTCGCCGACCCGCTTCCACAACTCGGTGCACAACGCCGCCGCCGGCTACTGGACCATCGGCGCCGGGGCGATGCGCCCGGCCACCGCGCTGAGCGCGTTGCAGGCCAGTTTCGCCCAGGGACTGATCGAAGCGCTGAGCCAGATCGCCACTGGCGAGGACGCCGCGTTGCTGGTCGGTTACGACGGCGGCGGCTACGGCCCCTTGGCCGAAATCGCGCACAGCCAGGGCCTGCTCGGCGGCGCGCTGGTGCTGACGCGCGCGCGTGAGGGCCTGCCGACCCTGCGCGCCTGGCTGGGAGAATCGGCGCAGTCCGAGCCCGGCCGGCTGGCCCAGCGCGAGGCCGGCAACGCCAGCGCGCCGATGCTGCCCTTGTTCGACGCCCTGGCTGCGCGGCATGATCGCGTCGCGTTGCCGGCGGGCGCCGGCCGCAGCCTGTGGGTGGAACTGAGCCATGACTGACACTTCGTCGCCTGGACGCGACACGACCGCGCCGGCCTGGGCGCGAACTTCCGCGAACGGCGGCGCGCGCGTGCGGCTGGACCGGCACAACGTCGCGGTGGTGATTCCCGCGCTCAACGAGGCGCTGCGCATTCGCGAAGTGGTCGAAGGCGCGCTGGCGCAATGCGCGCAAGTGATCGTGATCGACGACGGCTCCGACGACGGCACCGGCGAGCGCATCGCCGACCTGCCGGTGACGTTGCTGCGCCATCGCCAGCGCCAAGGCAAGGGCGCGAGCCTGCGCGACGGTTTCGCCGAAGCGCAGCGGCGCGGCGCGGCGGCGGTGGTGACCATGGACGGCGACGGCCAGCACGCGGCCGAAGACATTCCGCGTTTGATCGACAGCGCCAACCGCCATCCTGGCCACATCGTGATCGGCGCGCGCCTGCGCAAGCGTGCCTCGCAGCCGACCTATCGCCGGCTGGCCAACGGCTTCGGCGACTGGGGCGTGGCCTGGGGCACCGGCTATCAAGTCGCCGACAGCCAGAGCGGCCAACGCCTGTACCCGGCCGAGGTGATCGCGCTGGGCGAAGTGCCGGGCGAAGACTTCGTATTCGAAGCGCAGATCCTGATGTCGGCGGCGCAGCGCCTGGGCACCCGCTGCGTGTCGGTGCCGATCGAATCGCGCTACAACAGCCAGGATTCGCAGCAGCAATTCCGCGCCAGCCATTTCAAGCCGCTGCGCGATTTCAGCCGGATCACCTCACACATCGTGGTGCAGTGTTTGCGCCGCGGTGGCGTGCCAGCGGTGTATCGCAGCATCCGCGCGAACCCGCCGCTGATCGACGATCCCAGCGGCGAGTTCGGTAGCGAAGGCGTGCACAAAGCGCAGACGACATCGCGCTGATTCCACACAAACCCCGCGAAAGCAGTTCCCCCCTTTGAAAAAGGGGGGCTAGGGGGGATTTGCTCTTGCTCCCAAGCGCCCGCAAAAGCTCAAATCCCCCGCGCCCGCTACGCGAGCGCCGCCCCCTTTTCTAAAGGGGGCAATGGCTGCTGCGCCGATACTCAAAGGCGCAGACGACGTCGCGCCGACTCCGCACGCCCCCCGCGAAAGCAGTTCCCCCCTTTGAAAAAGGGGGGGTAGGGAGGATTTGCTTTTGCTCCCAAGCAACCGCAAAAGCTCAAATCCCCCGCGCCCGCTGCGCGAGCGCCGCCCCCTTTTCTAAAGGGGGCAATGGCTGTTGCGCCGATACTCAAAGGCGCAGACGACGTCGCGCCGACTCCGCACGCCCCCCGCGAAAGCAGTTCCCCCCTTTGAAAAAGGGGGGTTAGGGGGGATTTGCTTTCGCTCTCAAGCAACCGCAAAAGCTCAAATCCCCGCGCCCGCTGCGCGAGCGCCGCCGCCTTTTCTAAAGGGGGCAATGGTTGCTGCGCCGATGCTTAGTCGCGCGGCGGCGGACTGGCACCCGGATTCGGACTCACCGGCCCCTGCGGACCCGGATCGTTCAACGGCGGCGGATTGAGCACATAGATCGCCACCCCGCGCGCGAACTTCTGCCGCGGACTGATGCTGATCCCGACCCCGCCGCCGCTGAAATGACGACCGCCGCCGTAACTGCCGCCGCCCGCACCGACGCTGACGCCGGTACCGCCCGCGCCGTCCTGGGTGCCCTGGAACAACACCCCGTTGGCGCCGAGCTTGGCCGCCTCGACGCGCAGCTTGTTGAGCACCGAATTGGTCTTGTTCTGCTCGCCGTAGGTGAATGCGCCGCTGTTGCTCTCGAGCAAGGCGATTTCCTCGTAACGGCTCGGCGGCGGCGCGAAATACACCCGCACCTGCTCCACCGGCACCGGCGGCCGCGGCGTGCCGGTCATTACGTGCGAGCTGGCACAGGCGGCCAGCAACGAAGTCGTCAGCGCGAGCAGAAGCGGTCTGAACATGGCGGCGATCCCGATATCGGACAGGCAGCCATGCTACGCCGGGCCGCCCCAGCGCGGGGTGAAGCGGGCGCCGCCCGACGCCGCGCCGCTACCGATGGTCCGGGTGCCCCGAGATGCAGACATAAAAAAGCCCGGCCGGAACCTGCATCGCAGGCTCGGGCCGGGCCGTGGATCGCGCGCGTGGGCCGCTTACGGCGCCGCGACGCCGTCCTCGGCGTGCAACACCAGTTCCGCACGATCCTTGGGCAGCATCTTGTTCCACTTGACCAGGTAGTCGGCCTTCTTCTCGGCGACGCTGGCCTTATTGGCTTCGTACCAGGCTTCCGCTTCCGGGCTCATCGACACGTACTTGCCGGCGGCCGTCCACTTCTTGAAATCGTCGCTGAGCAGGCTGTACTCGGCATCGGCGCGGTTGTGGATGGGCAGCAGCGAGAAACGCGCCTTCCACGCGCCCGGGCGCGGGCTGATCAGCACGTAATAGGTCTTGCCGGCGTCGAGCTTGGCGTCGAGGAAGTCGGCGTTTTCGGCGATCACCATGAAACGGTGTTCGCCCGGCTCGACCTGCACGGCCAGCTTGTTCTTGTTCTGGACCACGCCGAGGAAGCGCGTGTCGCTGTCGGGCGCGGCGTACACCGAAGACGAAATGGCGCTGCCGACGAAGGACGAACGCAAGAACACCACCAGGGCCTTGCCCGCCTCGGGCTTGGGATCCTGATCGGCGGCGAGCGGCATCTTCACCGACTTGGCGAACGCCGTCGGCGCGCACAGCAATAGCAGCAGCAGCGCATAGCGCAGCAGTTTGGACATGATGTTTCCCCTTGAAGCCGCCGATCCATTCGGCGAGCGCGGGATAGATTATGCGTTCTGCGTCACACTGCACAGCCACCACAGAAACCGTGCCGCGCAGCGCCTAGCCCATCCCACCGTTGATCCCGATCACCTGCCCGCTGATGTAACCGGCATCGTCCGAACACAGGAACCCGACCAGCGCGGCGACCTCATCGGCACGGCCGGCGCGCCCGGCCGGGACCATCTGCTTGATCGCCTCGGGCGGGAACGCCTCGGCGGCCATGCGGCCCTCGATCACGCCGGGCGCGACCACGTTGACGGTGATGCCGCGGCTGGCCATTTCCCGCGCCAGCGATTTGGACGCGCCGTGCAGCGCGGCTTTGGCCGCGGCGTAATTGGTCTGCCCGCGATTGCCCAACACCGCCGCGACCGAAGACACGCTGACGATGCGCCCCCAGCGGGTGCGCGCCATCGGCAGCAGCAGCGGCTGGGTGACGTGGAAGAAGCCGTGCAGGGACACATCGATCACCCGCTTCCACTGCTGCGCGCTCATGCCCGCCATCGGCGCGTCGTCGTGGATGCCGGCGTTGTTGATCACGCCCTGGATCGGGCCGTCCTGCAGCAAGCCCTCGATCGCGCGCGCGGCGGCGTCGCCGTCGGCGACGTCGAAGGTGATCGCTTCGGCGTAGCCGCCGCCGTCGCGGATCTGCGCGACCACCGCTTCGGCGCGCTCGATCCCGCTGTTGGCGTGCACGATCACCCGCCAGCCCTGCGCGGCCAGACGCAGGCAGATCGCGCGGCCCAGATCGCCGCTGCCGCCGGTGACCAAGGCGCGGCGCGAAGGGACGGAGGGCTCGGACATGGGGCGATTCCTGGGCCTGGGCCCGATGCTCAAACCCCGATTGTAGAAGCCCACGCCCACCGCCGCGCGCTTGCCGGTCCCCGCTCCGCCACGGCGCCGCGCGGAGCGGGGACCGTCCGCCCCCGCGGAATCTGCGCCCCGTCGGGGCCCGGGCCGACCCTCAGTAATGCGGAAACTGGTCCGGCGACGGCGGCTGGCCGCTGCGGCCGTGGAGCGAATCGATCGTGCGCATGGACTGATCGACCACCCGGCCTTCGCTGTCGCAAGACAGTTGCTGCACGCCGCGCCACATCGCCCATTCGCGATGGCCGTCGTCTTCGGCGTCTTCATCGCCGTCGACGGCGACCACGCACCATTCCAGGCTGCGCTGCGCGTACGGCTCCTGGCGCATCGCCGCCCAGTGGTCGAAATCGATCTCGACCCGGCCGCTGTCGACGGTGGTTTCCAGCCACTGCGCGAACAGCGGCGAGCGAGCGCCCAGCAACAGATGCATGTCGACCCAGGTGTCTTGCGGCATGTCCGGGTCGTAGGGCCGGTCGCAGCGTTCGAACCACGCCAGCTGCGCGCCGCGGCGCTGGCCGAAGACGATGCGCAGATCGAAGCGGTGGCCGAAATGACCGTCTTGGCGGTGCGGGCCGCGGTCCTGGAAGTGGAACTGCATGGGCATCGCTTCGCTCCTGGTGCGGTGGGCCGCAATGCTGGAGGAAACGCTTTGGGGGCGATGGTGTGAATGCTTGCCGGATTGCCCTCACCCCAACCCCTCTCCCGCAAGCGGGAGAGGGGCTATCAACTTCAGGGAGAGGGTTGGCTTCGAGTCCTTCTCCCGCTTGCGGCGCCCGAAGGGTGTGCAAGGCTGAGAAGGTGCCCGAAGGGCGGATGAGGGCCGCTAGTCCGACCGCACCATCACCGCCGCGCGCCCTTGCGCGATGACATCGCCGGCATGCCGAATCTCAAACTCGTACTGCCAACTCTCGCCGGTATCGATGAGCTTGCGCCCGACACCTTCCAACGCCCCAGGCAAGTCGTCGATACGCGCCACCTGCAACTGCACACCGCGCAACGCCACCAACACCCCAGGCTTGGCGACGCCACCGTGCTTGGCCGCCGACAAACCGCCATGCACCGCCATCAACTGCGCGCCGTACTCGCACAAGTGCACCGCATGCAAACCGCCAGCGCCGCGCAATGGATGCGCCGGATCGCGATGTCCGTCGCTGCGCAAAACGATGCGCTCTTCATCCCACTCCAGCACCTGCTCCCACAGGCACATCAGCCCCTGATGCGGAATCAGCGCCGCGATGTCCTCACGCCTGCGCATCGTCGCCCTCTTCCAGCATCGCCGCCGGCTCGCGCACGATCAGCAGCGCCAGCACGAAATTGAAGGCGACGCCCAACGCGACCGTGGCGCCGATCGCGCGCAACACCGGAATCGACGACAGCGCCAGCAATGCGAACACCATCAACGTGGTCAGGCTGCAAACGATCACCGCATGCAAAGTGCGCAGCTGTTCGGCGCGGTCGTCGCCGGCGTGATCGAAGAACAAGGCGTAATCCAGCCCCAGACCCGCGGCCAGAATCAACGAAACCAGGTGGAACAGATTCAATTCCACGCCCAGGCCGCGCAGCACCGCCAGAATCAGCAGCGTGGTCAGCGCCATCGGCGCGAGCACGCGCAGCGCCCGCCGCGGCGAACGCAGGGCGATCCATACCGCCGCGGCCAACAGCACGCCGGCCAAGCCCAGCGCCATCAGCACCCGGCCGCGGTACTCGGCGACCAAGGACTCCGAGGCCTGCTTCAAGTCGAGCAGTTGCGCGCCATGCTCGCGCACCACGTCGGCGACCACGTCCGGATCGCGCAGGCCGGTCAGCGACACCAGTGCGGTGGTGCGGTCGCCGCGCTGCAACAACAAACCTTCCACGCTCACCGCCAGCGGCGTGCCGGCCAGATCGCTCACCCGCAACGGCTCGGCGTGACGGGCGCGCTCGACATCGCGCAGGAAATCGGCGAAGGCATCGCCGCGGAACGGCGTGGCCGCGACCGCGCTGTCGAGCGCGGCGCGCAAGCTCGCCGGATCAGGCAGCCGCTGCTGGCGTTCGCGCTGGGTCTTGGCGCTGGGCAGATAGCGCGCGGCCAGGTCGTACCCGGCGATGGCGCCGCGCTGGCGCAGCAACGGCAGCTGCGGCAACAGCGCTTCGGAGGCCTGCAACGCCGCCTCGGTATCGCGGCCGTCGATGGCGATGATATAGCGCACGTCCGGCGCGCCGATCTCGCCGCGCAGTTGCATGTCGCGCGCCATCGCCGCCTCCGGCACCGGCGTCAGCTTGGCCAGATCGTTCTGCCAGAACGCGCCGGGCACGAACAGGATCACCGCCAAGGCCAGCGCCGCGATCAGCGACACGCTGGCCACGCCCAGCCGCGGCCAGCGCGCGAGCGCGCTCCACACCCGCGCCAGCCGCTGCGATTGGGCGACATCGCGCGGGGCCGGATCGATCAGCGCCGGCAGCACGAAACGGGTGGTCAGCGCCGCGGTGGCCAGACCGACGATGGTGAACACCGCCAGTTGCTGCAAGCCATCGACGCCGGAAACAAAGAACGTCAGGTAGGCGATACAGGTCGAAGCCACGCCGGTGCCCAGCGTCGGCCACAGACTGCGCGCGCTGGCCCAGGGCGACAGCCCGGGTCGCTGATGACTGAACAAATGGATCGGGTAATCCTGGACCACGCCGATCAAGGTGAAACCGAACGCGACGGTGATGCCGTGCACGCCTTCGAACACCGCCGCGACCGCGCCCAGGCCGGCCAGACCCGCGGTGGCCAGCGGCAGGCCGCCGATCAGCGGCGCCTTCCAGCTGCGATACGCCAGCCACAACAGCGCGATGAACACCAGGCTGTCGATGGTGCCGATCAAACTCGCTTCGCGCTGGGTGCGTCCGCCGATTTCCAGCGAGAACGCGCCCGGGCCGCTGACCGTCAACGCCGATTTGCTGGTCCCGCGCACTTGCGCGAACGCTTGCTGGATCGCGCCGATCGCCGCTTGCTGCCCGGTCGGATCGAATCCGGCCGCGCGCGTTTCCACCGCCAACAACGCTTCCTTGCCGGCGCGGTCGAACCACACGCCGTCGAGCAGCTGCGGCGCCTGCGCCGGTTGCCAGGCCTCGGCCAGACGCAGCATTTCCAGGGTCGGATCGCTGGGCAGCAGCGGTTCGATCAGTTCGCCCGCGGGCGAGCCCAGATCCTGCACGCGGGTATCGAGTTGCTCGCGCAGATACGCCGCATCGAGCGCGTTTTCGTCGAGCGTGGGCGACAACAGATAGCGGTACGGACGCAAGCGCTCGGGCACCGCGTCCAGGCCCAGGCCGGCGCCGTTGGCGACCAGTTTGATCTGCGCTTGTTTGGCCAGCCGCTCGCGCAGCGCCTGCGATTGCGCGGCCAGCGCCGCCGGGTCGTCGCCGCCGATCGCCAACAGCAACAAGCGCGAACCCGGACCTTCGCCGAGTTCGTCGATCAGCAGCTTCTGTGCCGGCGTCTGCGCGCTGGGCATGAAGCGGCGCAGATCGCCGCTGAGTTTCAGGTTCGCGCCGATCGCCCAGCCGGCCAGGGCCAGCACGCCCAGCCACAGCAGGGCCAAGCCCAGACGCCGCGCCGGGGTCATCAACGCGCGGCGCCGTGGCCGCGGCACAGCGCCGCGAGCTGGCTGGCGTCGCTCACGCCGGCGGCCGCGCGCGCGGCGCCGGCGAGCAAGGTGCGTTGCTGCTCGTTGGCGCGCGCCGGGCGGGTTTCGATGCAGCGCAGTTCGGCGTCGCGGCCGAGCAGGACGATCTCGCGGATGCGTTCGGCCACGCGCGCGTCCTTCGGCGTCAGAGTGATGGTCCACTGCCGGCGGGTGCCTTCGGCGGCCACCCGGTAATGCTGTTCCAGCGCGGCGCGGTCGCCGCCGAGCAAGGCGCCGAAACTGGCCTGCAGCGCAACCAGTTCGGGCGCACGCGACAGCGAGAACTTCTTCGCAGGCTTGCCGACGCGGGCAATCTCGACCTCGCCCTGCCCCGGCTTGGCGCCGGTGCGGATGGTGGTGGTTTCCGCGTACGGCTCGCGCACCTCGCGCACCAGGGTGGTCGCATCCGGACGGCGGTATTCGCCGGCCACCCGCAGCGGCGCCTTCAACAGGGCCGAGCCGCGCACCTCGACGAAGTCGGTGCGCGCGGGAATCGGCTGGGCCAGGCGCGGCAGGATCCAGGCCGGGTCGGCGGCTTGCGCGGCGTCCGCGGCGGACGCCGGCGGCGCCGGGGTGTCAGTAACCGGAGCGGCGTGCGGCGACCCGGCGGCGAACATCAGCGCCAGCATCAGGCAAGGCTTGTTGAGCGTCATCGGCGTGCCAGAAATCGTAGAAGTTGAACCAGTTGTACGGCGCGCTGCGGGCGTGGTGCTGCAGGCGTTCGGCATAGCGCTGGACCAGCGCGGCCAGCACCGCCGGGCGGTTATGCCGCTCGATCGCCACACCTTCGCTGAACGATTCGAACACCAGGTCGTAGCGCGAGCCGCCACGATACAGGCCGAACGCCAACACCACCGGCAACTTCAACGCCGCCGCGATCAGCCACGGCGCGGTCGGGAACGGCGCGCTGGCGCCGAGAAAGCTCGCGCTGGTCGAGGCCTCGCCCGGCGCGGCGCGATCGACCAGCAGCGCGACGATGGCGCCTTCGTCGGTGGCCTGCTTGATCGCCAGCACGATCGACGGACCGTCCTGGCCGGCATCGATGACGTTGTTGGCGATCTGCGGATCCAGCGCATCGAGCAATTGGGTCAGTTGCGGATTGTGGGCGCGGTCCAGCACCACCCGCACCTTGGCCTCGGGCCGCTGCCGCGCGAGCACGCGCAAGGCCTCGAAACTGCCCAGGTGCGAGCCGAACAACAGCATCCCTTGGCCGCGCTCGATCTGCCGATCCAGCGGCTCCAGCCCGCTGACCCGCACATCGAACCGGCCCATGCCGCCGCGCAGCATGTACAAGCGGTCCAGGATGGTCGCGGCGAAGGTGTGGATGTGGCGCGCGACCTCCATCAGCCCCGGCGCGCGATCGAGCACGCGGGTCAGATACGCGCGCGAAGCGCGGCGCTCGGGGCCGCGCACGATCAGGAAGTAGGCGACGATCGGATACAGGGTCAGCCGCGCGATCGCGCGGCCGCCGTTGCTGGCGATGAAGCGGATCAGATGGAAGGCGAAGCGGCTGCCGCCTTCCGGGCGTTGCTTCCAATGCGAAGGGTTCATGCGTGCGCGTCCGTGGCAGGCGAAGGGGTTTGGGGCGGGTCGGCGGCGATCTCGCCGCTGGCCAGAATCTCATCGGCGTGCCGCACCCGGAATTTCCAGCGCGCCGGCGCGACCGATTCCAGTTCGACCTCGGCCGCTTGTCCGGGCAGCAGCGGCCGCATGAACTTCACTTGCGGCAGGCGCACGCCGGTCAACGGCCCGTGCTCGGCCTGGACCGCCTCGATCGCCCGCTCCAGCAGCACCACGCCGGGCACCAGCGGCCGGCCCGGGAAGTGACCCGGGAGGCAGGGATGATCGGCGGCAATAACGAACTGCATGGTGCGGTAATTAAGCGGCGTGGCGGCTGAAATCGAAGGATAAAGCAGCCCACCGCAAAACGTGACGAAAACCGGCATTTTCGCGTCGGTTCGGGTTCATCGCCCCAGCGTGGCGCGGTTTGCGGCGGCGTGGGCGGGAGTTTCCAGGCCGAAGCGCGCGCTCAGGAAAACAGCTCTTTCCAGAACTTCGGCCCGAGTTGGGCCATCTTGCGGAAGAAATCGATGAAGCCCTTTTCCGGGCGATCCTTGAACAAACGTCGCCGCACCAGGTATTCGACCGCGAACACGCCGCCGACCACCCCGTAATTGAAGATGTTGGCGAACCAGGACCACTGCTCGCGGCTGATCGCCAGCGCCGGCGTGTAACCGAGCCGGAACAAAAAGCCGTCGGGCACGGCGATGGTCGCCAGCGCGCCGTTGACCACGGCCAGCAGCGCCAGCACGCCGGCCCACACCGCGGTGAGGCGGCGGGTGTAGCGATACAGGTCCGGGGCCAGTTCGTCCGGCGCGCAGCCGTACAGCCCCGCGACGATGCGGGTGATCAGCCCCTGCCGCGGCGCGCGCAAGCTGCGCGCGAACCACCAGGACAACCACGCGTTGAACAACACCGGCGGCGCCAGCAGCAACACCTGCGCATACGGCGTGGCGGCCGACAGTGCCAACGCCGCCAGCAACGCTGCCGTGGCGATCCACGGCAGCAAGCGCGGCGCGAGCAAGCCGTCGATGGTCACGAACACCACCAGATCGGCCAGCGCCAACGCCGCCCACACGCCGCCGCCGTCGTGGCTGGCCCAATGCGCCAGCAACGGATATGCGATGGCCAGCAGCACACGCGCCGGTGCGCTGATGCGGGACCCGAGATCGTTCACGGCAGCAGCGTTCGGCACGGCGGAAACAGCGACGGCATCGGGCGCGACAGCGCGGCGCGCAGGTTTGCGGCGGCACTCATGAGATCACCCTCGCGCGACGCCGACCGCGCCGCACCGATCAAGCCGCGCGGTGTTGCTGGATGTGGTTCGACAGCGCGCGCAGCGAAGCGAAGATGCGCCGGTTCTCGTCGCTGTCCGAGCGCAGTTGGAAGCCGTAGCGCTTGGTGATCGCCAGGGCCAGCTCCAACGCGTCGATCGAATCCAGACCCAGCCCTTCGTTGAACAACGCCGCCTCCGGATCGATCTGCTCCGGCGCCACGTCTTCCAGGTTCAGGCTCTCGACCAGCAGCTGCGCCAGTTCGCGTTCGGCAGGGCTTTGTTCAGACATCGTGTGATCCGGTTGCGGCATAAGCGAGGGGCGCAACGATCCTTCATCGGCGCACGTCGTGCAACACGTCACAGTGGTCCGGCCCGGCCCACGCCCCCTCCCCGACGGCCAATCGCCAATCATTTCAATGGCTTGAGCGTTTCCGCCGATCCCGGGCCGGCGTCGCCGAACGTCGCAGCCGGCGCACTGTCCGGCGGGGCCGCAGGCTATCATTTGCGCATGAACTCACCCGCTTCCGAGTCCGGGACGGCCGCCGCCGCCGTCCCATCGTCCGATTTCCCGGATTCCGTCACACCCGCCGCCGTCACCCCTGGCGACACCGACACCCTGCGCACCGGCGCCGACGCGCCGCGGCGGGAGCGCCCGTGAGCGCCGCGCCCGCCATGATCACCGGCCCGCACCTGCAGGTGGATTACTTCCAGGCCACGCCCGAGCAACTGCTGGGTGAGGACGACACCCTGGCGGTGTTCGGCTTCGGCCAGGACGCGCCGCGCCACGACGACCCGCGCTACCTGCGCGTGCCGCTGGAATCCTTCGGCGACCGCCGCCTGGAACGCTGGCGCGCCAACGGGCCGGTGGTCAGCGGCCGCGACGGCGATCTGGCCTGGTCGGAAGACGGCTCGCTGCAATTCGGCGTGATCGAATTCGACGAACCCGATCCGCTGCCCGGCGAGGCCACCAACGGCGAGATCGCGCGCGCGGCCGAGTATCTGTACCGCAAGCTGGTCGCGTTCACCGCCGCGCGCGGCTATCCGCACTTGCTGCGCATCTGGAATTACCTGGACGGCATCACCCTGGGCCACGGCGACGAAGAGCGCTACCGCGTGTTCTGCGTCGGCCGCGCCGCCGGGCTCGGCGATTTCCCGATCGCGCGTTTGCCCGCGGCGACCGCGATCGGCCGTGTCGACGGCGCGCGCCGCCTGCAGGTGTATTGGCTGGCCTCGCGCACGCCGGGCACGCCGCTGGAGAATCCGCGCCAGGTCAGCGCCTACCGCTACCCGCGCAAGTACGGCCCGCAGTCGCCCAGCTTCGCCCGCGCGATGCTGCCGCCGCAGCCGGCGGCGATGCCGCTGCTGCTGTCGGGCACCGCCGCGGTGGTCGGGCACGAATCCAAGCACGCCGAATCGGTGGGCGCGCAGCTTGAAGAAACCCTGGCCAATTTCGACAGCCTGATCGGCGCGGCCCGCCAGCACCGGCCGGGGTTGCCGGTCGCGTTCGGTCCGGGTTCGTGCTTGAAGGTTTATGTGCGCGACGTGGAAGACATCGCCGAAGTCGCCGCCGAACTCGACCGCCGCTATGGCGAGCGGGTGCCGCGCATTCTGCTGCATGCGGCGATCTGCCGGCATGAGTTGCGGGTTGAGATCGATGGGGTGCATGGGTAGGTTTTGATTCGCGATTCGCGATTCGCGATTCGCGATTCGCGATTCGTGATTCCGAATTCCGAATTCCGAATTCCGAATTCCGAATTCGGTAACAGCGTAGTTAGCAACCGTCGGCAACCGCGCACTTACGTAGCATCGGCAACGACGTACTCCCCTACCGTCATTCCCGCGAAGGCGGGAATCCAGTGCCTTTCGTGCGAGAACGCTTGAAGTCGCTGGATTCCCGCCTTTGCGGGAATGACGGCAGGTGGGTGCTCGGCTTACCGTTTTTTTTGCTCGTCATCCCCGCGAACGCGGGGATCCAGGGCCTTTCGTGCGAGAACGTTTGAAGTCACTGGATTCCCGCGTTCGCGGGAATGACGGGCTGGAGGGATGGCGCTGAAGTCTCTGGATTCCCGCCTTCGCGGGAATGACGTTCTGGCGGGACCGCCAAAGACCCCCGCCTTCCTTGCGCGGCACTGACCGGCCCAGCACCCCACACTTGAAATTTACGCCCGCACCACTAATTTCCAGACGTGGCCGAACCGGCCCTCTGCGGAGTGCACAACGATGGGAATGATCAGTCTGCTTTGGGGCATCGTCGCACTGGCGTGGATGGTGCTCGCCCTGATTCCATTGCTCGGCTGGGGCAACTGGTTCCTGATTCCGTTCGCCGCGATCGGCGCGATCATCGCCGCCATCGGTTTGCTGTTCACCCGTTCGGAGAACAGCGGCCGGGCCAAGGCCGGGTTGATCCTCAACGGCATCGTGATCGTGGTCGGCATCGTCCGCCTGAGCATCGGCGGCGGCATCGTGTGATCGCCCGCGCCGGCTGAGCCGCCGGCGCGCTCAAACCGCCGGCCGCGCGGCCAGCAAGGCGCGGGTGTGCGGATGCGCGGGCGCGCGCAACACCCTTGCGGTCGGCCCGGTCTCGACGATACGCCCGGCTTCCAACACCGCGATGCGCTCGGCCACCGCCGCGGCCGCGGCCAGGTCGTGGGTGACGAACAGCAACGCCAGACCGCGTTCGCGCTTGAGCTGGACCAACAAAGCCAGAATCGCCGCGCGATGGTGCGCGTCCAGCGCCGATACCGCCTCATCGCACACCAACAACTGCGGTTGCGTCGCCAATGCGCGGGCGATGGCGATGCGCTGACGTTGGCCGCCGGAGAACTGATGCGGATAACGATCGAGCATGTCCGCGTCCAGACCGACCGCGCGCAGCAGCTCGCCGGCGCGGGCGCGGCGCGAGGCAGCGTCGCCCTGGCCGTGGATGCGCAACGGTTCGGCGACGATCTCGGCGATGCGCAAGCGCGGATCGAGCGAAGCATAAGGGTCCTGGAACACCACCCCGGTGCGCGCGCGCAACTTGCGCAGCGCCGCCGCGTCCAGCGAGGCCAGATCCACGCCATCCAAACGCACCCGCCCCTGCGCGCCGCGCAGCAGGCGCAACAACGCTCGGCCCAGGGTGCTCTTGCCGCTGCCGCTTTCGCCGACCAGCGCCAGGCCTTCGCCACGGTGCAATTGGATGTCCACGCCATCCAGCGCCGGCCGCGGCGCGCGCGGATAGCGCATGCGCAAGCCTTCGCCGCTGAGCAACGCCGGTTCCGACGCCGGCGCCGATTCGCTTTCGGGCAAGGGCGCGATCTTGTCGGCGGCCAACAGCTCGCGGGTGTAGGCCTGCGCGGGCGCGGCGAACAGCGCCGCCGTCGCTCCGCGTTCGACCGCTTCGCCGCGCTTGAGCACCAGCAACTGCTGCGCGTACGCGCCCACCAGCGGCAGATCGTGGCTGATCAACAACAGGCTCAGGCCGTCTTCGCGGCGCAGGCGGTCGAGCAGATCGAGAATGTCGCGGGCGATGCGCGCGTCCAAAGCCGAGGTGGGTTCGTCGGCGATCAACGCGCGCGGTTGCGTGGCCAAGGCCAGGGCGATGGCGATGCGCTGGCGCTGGCCGCCGGAGAACTGATGCGGATAACGCCGCAACGCGTCGGCCGGATCGGGCAATTGCACTCGCTCGATCAACGCCAACGCCTGCGCTTGCGCGGCGGCCGCGCCGAGCCCGCACACCGCGCGCAGGGTTTCTACCAATTGCGCGCCGACCCGACGCAGCGGGTGCAGCGAAGCCAGCGGGTCCTGCGGCACCCACGCCAGCCCGCGTCCGCGCAGACGCGCGTGCGCGGCGCCGGCCAACTCAATCGGCGCCGCATCCACGCACAAGCGGCCTTGCGCGCGCAGCGGCGGCGGCAACAGACCCAGCAGCGACAACGCGGTCAGACTCTTGCCGCTGCCGCTTTCGCCAACCACGCCCAGGCATTGGCCGGCCTGCAATTGCAGATCGATCGGACCGAGCAGGCGTTGCGCCGAGCCGTCGCGGCCCTGCGCCTGCACGCTCAAGGCTTCCAGCGTCAGCCACGCGCTCATGCGCTTGCGGCCTTGGCCGATGCGGGGCTGGCGCGCATCTCGCCGCGCACGTCGAGCCAATCGCGCAGGCCGTCGCCGAGGAATTGGAACGCGGCCAAGGTCGCGACCAGAAATCCGGCAGGGAACAGCAAGGTCCAGGGCGCGCTGTCGAGTTCCTGCACGCCTTCGGCGAGCAAGCCGCCCCAGCTGGAAGAGGGTTCGTCGATCGACAGGCCCAGAAAGCCGAGGAAGCTTTCGACCAAGATCGCCTGCGGCAGGATCAGCCCCAGATAGACGAACGCCAACGGCATCAGATTCGGCACCACGTGCCAACGCAGCCGCTGGCCGAAACTCGCGCCCGCCGCCTGCGCGGCCAACACGAACGGCGCCTCGCGCAGGCGCGCGGCCTGCGCACGCATGACCCGGGCCAGATCGATCCAGACGTAGCCGCCGATCGCCGCCAACAGCAACCACAGCGAACGCTCGAACAGGGTCAGCAGCAAGATCACCACCAGCAGGAACGGCAGCGCCGAGAACACGTCGAGCACCCGCAGCATCAACCGTTCCACCATCCCGCCGGCGAGCCCGGCGATGGCGCCGTAGCTCACGCCGATGACCAGCGCGACCACGCTGGCCAGCAGACCGATGCCCAGCGACAGACGTCCGCCGGCCAGGGTCCGCGCGAACACGTCGCGGCCGATGGCGTCGGTGCCGAACCAATGCCCGGCGACGCCGGGCGCGGACGACAGCGATTCCCAGTCCGGCAGCACCGGGCCGTAGCGGCTTAGCGACGGCGCCAGCCAGCAGACGGCGGCTAGCGCGGCGAGGACGAATAGACAGGTGCGCGCTAGCGGCGGCAGGGAGGGGAGAGAACGCATTGGCGTCATCCTAATGGGTCGGGGGTGGGGGTGTGTCGCGATGTGCGGGTAATCCCCCGGCGCGCTGGGTCCGCCAGGCTTCGTGCCTCGGCGGCGCCGGCCCCCTTTTGCAAAGGGGGCGTTGGTCTCAGCCGGCTCCGTATCCCCGCCGCCGCGCCGCTGCTGTTCCCCCCTTTGAAAAAGGGGGGCCAGGGGGGATTTGCTTTTGCTTTGCTCTGCCCTCGCGACCTGCCGCCAATCCCCCGGCGCGCCAGCCCACCGCCCTTCGCACCTCATCAGCGCCTGCCCCCTTTTGCAAAGGGGGCGGGTTTTCGCCTCTCCCACACATATCCCCCGGTCATAAGCAGATAAAGCAATACCTTTTCCCCTCCGCCCCGCCCCCCGCCACATTTCCTACATGGTGACTGGGAAATGCTGACGATGAAGGCCAAGTACGCCCTGCGCGCGATGTGCGCGCTCGCGCGCGCCGAAAGCGGCCGGCTGGCCGGTTCGGCGCATCCGCCGCGCCAAGGCCGCCTGCAAGCGCGCGCGATCGCCGAACACAGCGGCGCTCCGGGCAAATTCCTGGAATCGATCCTGGTCGATCTGCGCCAGGCCGGTTTCATCGACAGCCGCCGCGGCCAGAAAGGCGGCCACGCCTTGGCAAGACCGGCCGATCAAATCATGGTCGGCGATCTGATCCGCGCCATCGACGGCCCGCTGGCGCCGGTGCGCTGCGCCAGCGTCAGCGCTTATCAACCTTGCGCCGATTGCCCCGACCCCGACGCCTGCAGCCTGCGCTCGCTGATGCGCGAGGCGCGCGACGCGCTCTCGCACGTGCTCGATCGGCGCAGCCTGCGCGAGTTGGCGCTGGCCGCGGATTTCGGCGCGGCGGCGTTGGACCCGTCGCTGTTGGACGCGTCGTTCTTGCCGACCACGACGCGGGCCTACAGCGGAGACCGGCCATGAGCCGCGCCGATTCGCGCAAGCCCACCGCGCGCGGTGCGAATAAAACGCCCGCCGCGCAAGTATCGACGGTGCGCTACGCAGCCGCGCGCGAGCGCGAACCGGAAATCAACATCGTCAATCTCAGCGACAGCGAGTACGTGCTGCTCAAAGCCGTGCGCGAACTCGGCGCGGGCAAGGTCGAAATCCTGGTGCAGGGCTCGCGCATCGTCGAGATCACTCGCACTCAGCGGGTGACGGTGCAGGCAGCGGACGCGGGGGAGTCTTGGGCTTGAGGGTGTCGCTGGGCTGAGGGGGGCGATTTCGTCTGGCGCTGTGGGGCAGCGCTGTTTTCGGCCACTGCCGTTGGTCTTCGCGCGCGGGTTCGCGCAGCGGCGATAACCGCTGCGACGACGCGGGTGCGTCTGGGTGGTGCTGCGGTTTCTAAGAGATTTTTCGTTGTTGCTTTTTCTGCCAATTCCGTGGTCCGCGCCACCGGGCCTTCCACCCTCGTTACCGATCGATCGAAGGAGCACCTCATGCAAACCCGGCCTCGGCCCACCCGCCACTCGCGCATCGCAGTCGCTTGCCTGAGCGCCGCGCTCGCTTGCGCGCTGGGACTGCCCGCGCAGGCCGCCGAACTCACGGTCGAACAATTGGCCCAGCGGTTGCGCGCGATCGAACAACGCCTGGGCACCGCCGGGGGCGCCGAGCCCGCCGCGGGCGAAGGCTTGGCCGATCTGGATCAACGCCTGCGGGTGATCGAGCGCAAGCTGGAACTGCAAGCCGAGGAAAGCGCGGCCAAAGCCGCCAGCACCCCGACCGTGTCGTTGAGCGCGAGCAAGGGCCTGGCGATCAAGTCGCCGCCGCCGGGCGATGTCGAGGTCAAGTTCAAGGCGCTGGTGCAGGCCGACGGCCGCTTCTTCATCGGCGATCAGCAAGTGCCGCAGAACGACACCTTCCTGTTCCGCCGCATCCAGCCCAGCATCGAAGGCACTTGGGGTTCGCTGATCGGCTTCCGCATCCTGCCCGAGTTCGCCGGCGACAGCGCCACCATCAACGATGCGTACCTGGATCTGAAATTCGATCCGCGCGCGACCCTGCGCATTGGCAAGTTCAAAAGCCCGGTCGGTCTGGAGCGCCTGCAATCCAGCGGTTCGACCGGCCTGATCGAGTTGGGCCTGGCCTCCGAGCTCACCCCCAACCGCGATCTGGGCGTGCAGTTGCAGGGCGAGTTCGCCGGCTCGACCGTGTCGTACGCGCTCGGCGTGTTCAACGGCGCGGTCGACGGCCGCGACAGCCCCACCGCCAATCCCGACAACGAGTTCGAATACGCCGGCCGCTTGTTCTTCGAACCGTGGAAGAACGCCAGCAACGCGCTGTCGGGCCTGGGCTTCGGCGTGGGCGGCAGCGTCGGCGATCGCGCCGGCAGCGGCAACAACTTCCTGCCGCGTTATCGCACGCCGGGGCAATCGCAGTTCTTCAACTACCGCGCCGCGGTGCTCGCCGACGGCGCGGCCAAGCGCTGGTCGCCGCAGGTGTACTACTACCGCAACGCGTTCAGCCTGCTCGGCGAATACGTCGACTCCAGTCAGCAAGTGCGCATCGGCGCGGATCGGGCCGAACTCGACCACAACGCCTGGCAACTCACCGCCGGTCTGGTGCTCACCGGCGAAGACGCCGGCTACAAGGGCGTGGCCCGGCCTAACCAAGCTTTTACGGTCGGTGGTGCAGGCTGGGGCGCGTTCGAACTGGTCGCGCGTTACGGCCGCCTGGAGATCGACGGCGACGCGTTCCCGCGTTACGCCGATCCGGCGGCGGTCGCGTCCGCGGCGCGTTCGTGGGGCCTGGGCCTGAACTGGTATCTCACCGGCAACCTCAAGCTCGTCGCCAACTACACCCAAACCCAATTCGACGGCGGCGCCGCCGCGGGCCGCGACCGCGAGGACGAAAAAGCCTTCTTCACTCGCGCTCAGCTGGCTTTCTGATCCGCACCGTTGCGACCTTCCGCCTTCCGACGAATCGCTATTCCGCATGAGGACTTCACCATGAAAACCGCTTTCCGCCTGATGCTGCTGAGCCTGGCGCTGGCCGCGGGCACCGCCGCGGCCAAGGACGCCGAACTGCTCAACGTGTCCTACGATCCGACCCGCGAGTTCTACGCCGAGGTCAACCAAGTCTTCGCCGCGCAATGGAAACAACAGACCGGCGAATCGCTCAACATCCGCGCCTCGCACGGCGGCTCGGGCAAGCAAGCGCGCGCGGTGGTCGACGGCCTGGAAGCCGATGTGGTGACTCTGGCGCTGGCCGGCGACATCGACACCATCGCCAACGCCAAGCAGTTGCCGGCCAATTGGCAATCGCGCCTGCCGCATCAGAGCTCGCCCTACACCTCGACCATCGTGTTCCTGGTGCGCAAGGGCAATCCCAAGGGCGTCAAGGACTGGGACGATCTGGTCAAGCCGGGCATCGCGGTGATCACCCCCAACCCGAAAACCTCCGGCGGCGCGCGCTGGAACTATCTGGCGGCGTGGGCCTGGGCCTCGACCAAGTTCCGCGACGGCGACAAAGTCGTCGACTACCTGACCCAGTTGTTCAAGAACGTGCCCGTGCTCGACACCGGCGCGCGCGGCTCCACCACCACCTTCGTCGACCGCAAGATCGGCGATGTGCTGCTGGCCTGGGAGAACGAGGCGCTGCTGACCTTGCAACAGGCCAACAGCCGCGATCAGTTCGAAATCGTGGTGCCGAGCCTGAGCATCAAGGCCGAGCCGCCGGTGGCCTGGATCGACAAGAACGTCGACAAGCACGGCACCCGCAAACAGGCCGAGGCTTACCTGCGTTTCCTCTACACCCCGGAAGGCCAGCGCCTGGCGGCCAAGCACGGCTATCGCCCGTCCGAGCCGGACAAGGTCCCGGCGGCGGAACTGGCCAAGTTCCCGGCGGTGAAGCAGGTCACCATCGACGGCGCGTTCGGCGGCTGGAAGAAAGCCCAGGCGGCGCATTTCTCCGATGGCGGTTTCTTCGACAAGATCTATCTGCCCAAGTAACCCCCGCCCTCACACGCCCCCTCACGACCGATTCCCCCCTTTGAAAAAGGGGGGCTAGGGGGGATTCGCTTTTGCTTTTGCCTTTCTATGAAGAAGCAAAAGCAAAAGCGAATCCCCCACGTCCGCTTCGCGGCCGTTCGCCCCCTTTTGCAAAGGGGGCAACAGCAACGGCCAAAGCAGGATCACGGACCGCATTCATCCCACCCGAACACCCCCGCAGCCATCCTGCGCTGCCCCATATCGCCATAGCGCACCTCGAAACAACCAACGCGCATTTCCCAGGAACCCCGCGCCCGCGATAGCGTCCAACCCTCTGTCCCCACAACCTGTTGCCGCCCACCGCCACATGAGCGAGCAAGTCCTTCCCCTGCCGACCTCCGCCACCCGCTGGCGCCGGCCGTTGCCCGGTCTCGGGCTCGGCTTGGGCATTGGCATGATCTGGCTCGGCCTGATCGTCCTGCTGCCCCTGGCCGCGCTGATCCTGCGCTCGGGCGGGCTCGGCTATGCCGGTTGGCTGCGCACGATCTCCGATCCGCTGGTGCTGTCCTCGCTCAAGGTCAGCTTCCTCAGCGCCTTCATCGCCGCGGTGATCGCGCTGGTGTTCGGCGCGTTGATCGCCTGGGTGCTGGTGCGCTATCGCTTCCCCGGCCGGCGGCTGATGGACGCGCTGGTGGATCTGCCGTTCGCGCTGCCGACCGCGGTCGCCGGCATCACCCTGGCCGCGATCTACGCCGAGACCGGTTGGATCGGACAATTGTTGCAACCATTCGGGATCAAGCTGGTGCACAACCTCACCGGCATCGTGATCGCGCTGGTGTTCATCGGCCTGCCGTTCGCGGTGCGCACGGTCCAGCCGGTGCTGGAAGCGCTGGGCCGCGAACAAGAGGAAGCCGCGATCTCGCTCGGCGCCTCGCGCTGGACCACGTTGCGGCGGGTGATCCTGCCCGAACTGCTGCCGGCGCTGCTGACCGGTTTCTCGCTGGCCTTCGCCCGCGGCCTGGGCGAGTACGGTTCGGTGATCTTCATCGCCGGCAACTTGCCGCTGAAGACCCAGATCGCACCGCTGCTGATCACCATCCGTCTGGACGAAGACGGCGGCATCGCCGCGGCGATCGTGCTGGCGACCTTGCTGCTGTTGATGTCGTTCGCCTGCCTGGTCGCGATCAACGCGGCCTCGGCCTTGTTCTCGCACGGGAATCGCCGCGATGGCTGAGCCGCACGCCGCCAACGATCCGCTGCGCGAACCGGCCTGGCTGCGCTGGACCCTGATCGGCGCGGCCGCGGCGATCATGGTGTTGATCGTGGTGCTGCCGCTGCTGATGCTGCTGGGCACCGCGTTCGGCAGCGGGCTAAAGGTCTGGCTCAACGCGGTGACCGACCCGTACACCGTCTCGGCGCTCAAGCTGACCTTGCTCACCGCGGCGATCGTGGTGCCGGTCAACGCGGTCTGCGGCGTGTTCACCGCCTGGGCGGTGACCCGCTTCGAGTTCCGCGGCAAAAGCACGTTACTGGCGTTGATCGATCTGCCGTTCGCGGTCTCGCCGGTGGTCGCCGGTTTGTGCCTGGTTCTGTTGTTCAGCCCGAGCCACGGCTTCTTCGCCGATTTCCTCAACGCCCACGACATCAAGATCATGTTCGCCACTCCGGCGATCGTGCTGGCGACGATGTTCGTGACGTTTCCGTTCGTGGTCCGCGAGTTGATCCCGCTGATGGAGCAACAAGGCAGCGACGAAGAACTCGCCGCGCGTTCGCTCGGCGCCAACGCCTGGACGATGTTCTTCCGGGTCACCCTGCCCAACATCAAATGGGGCCTGCTGTACGGCGTGCTGTTGTGCAGCGCGCGGGCGATGGGCGAGTTCGGCGCGGTGACCGTGGTCTCGGGCAACATCATGGGTTTGACCAACACCTTGTCGCTGCACGTGGAAGTGCTGCACATGCAAGCCGGCGGCGAGCCGGCGGCGGCGTTCGCGGTGGCCTCGTTGCTGGCCGGCCTGGCCCTGGTCACGCTGGTGATCAAGATCTGGCTGGAAGCGCGCCACGGCGACGCGCTCGCGCGTTCGCATCGCCGGCACTGAACGGCCGGCCTGGATTGACTGGATATCGGTACCAATGGATCTGCATCTCAAAGCCATCGCCAAGCGTTACGCCAACGTCGCCGCGCTCGACGCGGTCAGCCTGGACGTCGCCTCGGGCGAACTGGTCGCGCTGCTGGGGCCGTCGGGCTCGGGCAAGACCACCTTGCTGCGGGTGATCGGCGGGCTGCTGCAACCCGATTCGGGGCAGTTGCTGTTCGGCGAACAGGACGCCACCCGGCTGAGCTTGCGCGAGCGCAACGTCGGCTTCGTGTTCCAGCACTACGCCTTGTTCAAGCACATGACCGTGGCCGAGAACATCGCCTTCGGCCTGCGCAGCCGGCCGCGTTCGCGGCGGCCGGACAAGGCCGCCATCGCCAAGCGCGTGCAGGAATTGCTGGGCCTGATCCAACTGCCCGAGTTGGGCGGGCGCTATCCCGAACAACTCTCCGGCGGACAGAAGCAGCGGGTGGCGCTGGCGCGCGCGCTGGCGATCGATCCGACCGTGCTGCTGCTGGACGAACCCTTCGGCGCGCTCGACGCCAAGGTCCGGGTCGAACTGCGCCGCTGGTTGCGGCGGCTGCACGAACAGACCGGGCAGACCACCTTGTTCGTCACTCACGATCAGGAAGAAGCCCTGGAGCTGGCCGATCGGGTGGTGGTGCTCAAGGACGGGCGGATCGAACAGATCGGCACGCCGGATGAAATCTACAGCGCGCCGGCCTCGGCGTATGTGTTCGACTTCATCGGCCGCGCCAACGTGATCGAGGGCCAGACCGAGGGCGGCGAGTTGTCGGTCAACGGCCATGCGCTGCGTCTGCCGGTCGACAGCCACAGCCGCAGCCGCGCGCGCTTGTACGTGCGCCCGCACGACATCGCCCTGGTCGGCGACGGCGAAGGTTTGCCGGCGCGGGTGATTTCCGCGCATCGCTTGGCCGAGCGGATCACGTTGGAGCTGAGCATCGAAGGGCAGCAGCGGCCGCTGGAGCTGGATTTGGTGGCTACGCCGGATGCGGTGATTCCGACTTCGGGCAGTACCGTGCATGTGCGGCCGTTGCGGTATCGCGTTTATTCGGAGTGACCCATGAGCCCCTCTCCCGCTTGCCACCCAAGGTGACTTCCTTCGGGGCGCGGGAGAGGGGTTGGGGTGAGGGCAACCAGCCGCCTCGCAGCTCTAAGAGCATTCGCGCCTAAGGCGCTCATCCCCTCACCCCAACCCTCTCCCGCGCCCCGAAGGAAGTCACCTTGGGTGGAAAGCGGGAGAGGGAGCAGTTCGACCTTGCCCAAACCGGCAGAACACACCATCCCCACCCCACCGCGACAGCCGGTCGCGGGCCGGCGCGCGCGGCGGGAGTAAACTACCCGCCATGAGCTACCCCTACACCCGCCCGCGGCGGATGCGCCGCGACGAATTCTCGCGCCGCCTCATGCGCGAGACCGTCCTCACCGCCAACGACCTGATCTATCCGGTCTTCGTCCACGAACTCGACGGCCGCGCGCCGGTCGGTTCCATGCCCGGGATCGAGCGTCTGTCGATCGACGAACTGCTGCGCGTGGCCGAACGCGCCAGCGAGTTGCGGGTGCCGGCGTTGGCGCTGTTCCCGGTGACCGCGCCGGAAGCCAAGTCGCTGACCGCCGAAGCGGCCTGGCAGGACGACGGCCTGTGCCAGCGCGCGGTGCGCGCGCTCAAGCAGCGCTTCCCGGACTTGGGCGTCATCACCGACGTCGCCCTCGACCCTTACACCACCCACGGCCAAGACGGCCTGATCGACGACAACGGCTACGTCATCAACGACGAAACCGTCGAAGCGCTGGTCAAGCAAGCGCTCTCGCACGCCGTCGCCGGCGCCGACGTGGTCGCGCCCAGCGACATGATGGACGGCCGCATCGGCCAGATCCGCGCGGCGCTCGAACAAGACGGCCACATCCACACCCGCATCCTGGCTTACAGCGCCAAGTACGCATCGAGCTTCTACGGCCCGTTCCGCGACGCGGTCGGCTCGGCCGGCGCGCTGGGCAAGGGCAACAAGTACACCTACCAGATGGACCCGGCCAACAGCGACGAGGCCATGCGCGAGATCGCGCTGGACCTGGACGAAGGCGCCGACATGATCATGGTCAAGCCGGGCATGCCGTATCTGGACATCGTCCGCCGCGCCAAGGACGAGTTCGGCGCGCCGACCTTCGTCTATCAAGTCAGCGGCGAGTACGCGATGCTGCGCGCGGCGATTCAGAACGGCTGGCTGGACGAACGCGGCTGCGTGCTGGAAGCGCTGACCTCGATCAAGCGCGCCGGCGCCGACGGGGTACTCACGTATTTCGCGTTGGATGCGGCGCAGTGGTTGCGCGAGGCGCGCTGAGGCAGTGCCGATCGGCGCGAACGGCTGGCGTGCAAACCACCGCCGAAACAACCGCGTAACTGCGTAACTGCGTAACTGCGTAATCGTCATTCCGGCGAAAGCCGGAATCCATTTTGACTTTGCCCTCCCCGGCTCGCGTACATCACCGTTTCCGAGCAACGCCTAACCTTCCACATCCCAATACCACGAGGCCGGCCGCACGGCCCCGCGGCGCACTACATCAGAACGAGTGGAACGTGCAGAACTCGGTCACCGTCACGCCCGGCTGACTGGCGTAGCCGTACAGCTGAGTCTCGCAATCGCCCTGAGTAGCGGCCGAGATGTGCGCGTACTTGAAGGTGTACACCAATGGGCCGTTCGGGCCCGGCACGGTGTGCGGCTCGATCCAGCGCACCGTCGCTTCCCAAGTGCCCCACCGCGGCTGCGGCGGTTGCGGCTTGATCCCGCCGACGGGCGCGGCGCCGGCCGACGACATCGCCGCCATCGCCAACGACAACGCGATCAGCATTCCCCCCGCGCTACGAGTCATGTTGCGCATAGCAAGTCCTTTTCTTGTAAGCCACCGACTGTGGCCGGCGCAGCATAGACAGACGCGGACGCGCGCAAACGCGGTGGCCGCCGCCAAGCCGATGGGCGGCGAATCGATGCGGATCGACGGAATGCGATCGCGCCGCGCGCGCTCATCGCTAATGCACCGCATCAAATGCGCGCTAC
The DNA here is from genome assembly GCF_036961695.1 of Pseudomonas sp. CGJS7. Classification (NCBI taxonomy): domain Bacteria; kingdom Pseudomonadati; phylum Pseudomonadota; class Gammaproteobacteria; order Pseudomonadales; family Pseudomonadaceae; genus Pseudomonas; species Pseudomonas sp. CGJS7. Next base: position 28,626 of record NZ_JBAMDI010000033.1, read on the forward strand.
CGTTCGCGCCCGACGGAAGGTTGGCCGCTGCGCGTTGTTTCGACGTCGCGCCCGCGCCGCGACCGATGCGCCGTCACCGAATCCGCGGCAACGCCCGCTCCCGTCCTTGCTTGAGCACCGCGTCGGCGACGCAGCCGCCCTGCCCGGTCGCCGTCGGCGCTTTCATCCGATAGATGTCCTGCTTGCCGGCCTTGGGCGCCTTGGCGCTGCCGTTGAGCAGCAATTCGCCGGGCTTGTTCCAGTCGATCACCGGGCCGTAGGTGAAGCCGTCTTCGCTGTTGAACGACAGCTTCAACGGCTCGGCCGCGCCGTACTGGCGGCCGTCGCATTGGGCCACGTACAGACGCACCGGCTTGTTCATCACGTCCTCGGAACGGGTGAACACGATCGCGCGGCCGTCGCCGATCCAGGTCGCGTCGAATTCGTCCGCGGCGGTGTTGATGCCGGGCACCGGCAGCGGATCGACGAAGGCCTTGCCGTCCCAGCGCGCGATCCACAGATCCTGGCGTCCGGCGCCGCCGTGGCCGTCGCTGGCGAACATCAGATGACGGCCGTCGCGGCTGGGCGCCGGCGCCCATTCGCTGCCGGCGGTGTTGACCCCGGGGCCGAGGTTCTCGACCGGGCCGTAGCCGCCGTCGGCCAGCACCGCGGCGCGGTACAGATCTTCCTTGCCCTGCCCGCCGGGGCGGTCGGAGAAGAAATACAGCCAGCGGCCGTCGCCGCTGAACATCGGGTCGTAGTCCTTGGCCGGGCTGTTGATCGGCAGCGGCTCGGGGTTCTGCCAGCGCCCGTCGATCAGGCTGGCCTGCCACAGGTCGCGCCCGGCCGGCCCGCCGGGGCGGTCGCTGCTGCCCCAGACGATGCGCCGTCCGTCGGGACTCACGCTCGCGCGCACCTCACTGTGCGGGGTCGAGACAACGCCCATGCCTTCTATGCCGAATTCGCTCAAACCCGCCTGGACCGTGCTGGCCAGCCCGCAGGCGAGGAGTACACTCGATCCGAACCAGACCCCGGCGTGCCGCATTGTGCGTCTCCCACAGGAAGGGTCCACAGTCTAGAACGAGGCGCGCTCATGTCGATCGATTCCAGTTCGTCCAGCCCGGTCCTGCGCTACGCGGTGTTCGGCCATCCGGTCGCCCATTCGCTGTCGCCGCGCATCCATGCCGCGTTCGCCCGGCAGTTCGGGATCGCGCTGGAATACACCGCCATCGACGCCGCGCCGGAGCGCTTCGACGTGGCCCTGGCCGAGTTCGCCGCCGAGGGCGGCCTGGGCGCCAACATCACCCTGCCGCTGAAGACCCGCGCCGCCAGCACTTGCGGGCACCTGAGCGACCGCGCCCACCGCGCCGGCGCGGTCAACACGCTGATCCGCAGCGCCACCGGCTGGGAAGGCGACAACACCGACGGCGTCGGCCTGATCCGCGACCTCACCGAACGCCACGGCCTGGACCTGCGCGAGCGCCGCACCCTGCTGATCGGCGCCGGCGGCGCCGCGCGCGGCGTGGCGCCGGCGTTGCTGGACGCCGGCATCGGCGATTTGTACATCGTCAACCGCACCGCCGAACGCAGCGACGCCCTGGCCGACACGCTCGGCCAACCCGGCCGCGTGCACCCGCGCTATCTCGCCGACGTCGGCACGCTCGGCAATTTCGATCTGATCGTCAACGCCACCTCGGCCGCGCGCGAAGACGGCAGCCTGAGTTTGCCGATGAGTCTGGCCACCCCGCGCACCGCGGCGGTGGACCTGAGTTACGGCGAAGCGGCGATTCCGTTCCTGGCCTGGGCCAAGGTCGCCGGCGCGCACGACCGCATCGACGGGTTGGGCATGCTGGTCGAACAAGCCGCGGAGAGTTTCGAGCGTTGGCACCGCAAGCGCCCCGATACCGATCCGGTGTATGCGCAGTTGCGCCAGGGCGCGGTCGCATTGGTCACCGCGGACTGACCATCGGCGCGAATGCGCGGGCGACGACGACGCATCGCCGTCGCCTTGCATGCGCGCGGCGCGCGGCCGTTGGATCGGCCGCCTTCATGGACGACTTCGACAAGGGCGCATCACGATGAGCGATTGGGTACTCGCGGCTCTGCCGCAACTGGCGTTTGCGGTGCCGGGCATGCTGCTGTACGTACTGGGCATCTCGCTGTGCCTGGCCAGGCGCCGCAGCTTGGGCGTGGCCAGCACTTACGCCAGCCTGGGCTTCGGCTTGCTTCTGCTGGGCGCGCTGTTGGGCGCGGGCGCGCAACTGTGGCTGGGATGGATGGTGCAGGACGGTCACGCGGGCAGCTCGTTGTCCATGCGGATGACGGCGATGGGCATCGTCAGAACGGTGGTCTCGCTGACCGGCACCATCGCGCTGCTGGCGGCGATCCTCGCCCGCCGCCCCGCACCGGACGCCTGAGACCCCGCGATGCAATGCCGCGACCGCTGCGGCGCGTGTTGCATCGCGCCTTCGATCACTTCGCCGATTCCGGGGATGCCGCACGGCAAGCCGGCTGGGATTCCTTGCGTGCAACTGGATGATGAGTTGCGTTGCCGGTTGTTCGGTAAACCGGAGCGACCGGCGTTTTGCGGGTCGTTGCAGCCGCAGCGGGAGATGTGCGGGGGCGATCGCGATGAGGCGATGGCTTGGCTGGCGGAATTGGAGCGGGCGACGGCGCCTAATTGAACGAGCGCTTTTGCTGTTGCCCCCTTTGAAAAAGGGGGCGAACGGCCGCGCAGCGGATGTGGGGGATTTGCTTTTGCTTTGAGTTGAAGCAAAGGCAAAAGCAAAAGCAAATCCCCCCTAGCCCCCCTTTTTCAAAGGGGGGAACGGCAGAGCGGGGCTTGGAGAGGCGAAGTCGGACGCTTTTGCTGTTGCCCCCTTTGGAAAAGGGGGCGAACGGCCGCGCAGCGGACGTGGGGGATTTGCTTTTGCTTGGAGTCAGAGCAACCCGTCGCGCTTGACCGCCAGATACTTCTCCACCAACGACGCGGCCAGCTGATCGCAGTTGACGTCGAGCACCATCACCCCATGATTGCGCAACGCTTCGTGCGCACGCACACGATGCTCAAGGTACTGCGCGGTAGCGCCAGCGCGGACGGCGCCCGACAGATCCTCGACGTCTTCGCCCAAGGCCTGGTCCAGCGAGCCTTCGCGCAAGCTCGCCACGCACACCAGATGGCGCCCGCGCAGCATCCGCACGGCCGCGAGCAAGTCGTCCATGTCCTCATCGCGCAGGTTGGTCACCAGCATCACCAGCGAGCGCCGACGCTGCCGCAGCGACAGTTCGGTCGCGGCGGCGAGGAAGTCGGTGGCCACCGGTTGCGGCTGCAACGCGTAGCTGGCGCGCAGCAGGTTGTCGATCGCGCCGACGCCGCGCTGCGGCGGCACCCAGCGGCTCTGGCCGCCGCTGGCGAGCAGGCCGACGCCGTCGCCCTGGCGCAAGGCCAGGTACGCCACCACCAAGGCCGCGTCGAGCACGTGGTCGAAGTGCGACAGATCGCCGTCGCGCGCCATCAGCCGGCGGCCGGTGTCGAGCATCAGCACCAGTTGCTGATTGCGTTCGTCCTGATACTCGCGCGAGATCAACCGGCGCGCGCGCGCGGTCGCCTTCCAGTCGATCTGGCGCAGGCTGTCGCCGACCCGGTATTCGCGCATCTGATGGAAGTCGGTGCCTTCGCCGCGGCGGCGCTTGACGTGCGCGCCGACCAGACGCGAGGCCTGTTCGGCGCTGAACATCGCGAACTTGGCCAACGGCGCGAAATTGGGGAACACGCGCACGCGCTGGATTTCCCCGGCCACCCGCGATTGCCACCACAAGCCCCACGGCGAATGCAGGCGCAATTGCACGCCGTCGAACTGGAAGTCGCCGCGCGCGTTGGCGCGCAAGTGATACTCGAAGGCGGCGCTCTGGCCCGCGTCCAGATCCAGCCGGCGCGGCAAGTCGCGCATCGCCCAGCCGCCCGGATGCAGATCGAACGCATCCAACCTCAGGCGCCGCTCGCTTTCCAATTCCAGGGTGACCGGGCGTTCCACGCCGATCGCCCAGGTGTCGTGCATGCGCCGGCTGGCGCGCGGCGTCGGCGCGCGCAGCAAACGCCACAAGTCGATCATCAAGATCAGCAGAATCGCCGAGGTCGCCAACTGCCACAGCTGCGGCTTGATCCAGCCCGCGCTCGCCGCCAATCCCAACGCCGACCACGGCAACGCCACCCAGGCCAGCCGCGGCGACGGCCGCGCCCAACCGCGCGCCGGCAGCGCGCGATCGCGCGGCACCGACAGCGCGGCAGCGCGGGAGGCGACCGGCAACGGCGGCGGCAACGCCGATTTCATTGCCGCGGCGCTTCCACCGTGGCGAGCAACGCGTGCAGCACGTCGTCGGGCGATTGCCCTTCGATCTGCAGTTCCGGCGACAAGGCGATGCGATGGCGCAGCACCGGCTTGGCCACTTCGCGCACATCGTCGGGGGTGACGAAATCGCGGCCGGCCAGCACCGCCTGCGCGCGCGCGGCGCGGACCAGGCCGAGGCTGCCGCGCGGACCGGCGCCGAGCGCGATGCCGGCCCAGTCGCGGGTCTTGCCGACGATGCGCACCACGTAATCGATCACCGCCTCATCCACCCGCACCAGCGCGGTGCCCTGCTGCATCGCCACGATTTCCTCCGGCCCCAGTACCCGCCGCACTTGCGACAGATCGAAGTCCGAGGCGCTGCGCCCAAGGCTGACCGCGGTGACCATGCGCTTCTCGTCGGCGCGGCTGGGATAGTCGATCAGGATCTTGAGCAGGAACCGGTCCAGCTGCGCTTCCGGCAGCGGATAGGTGCCTTCCTGCTCGACCGGGTTCTGGGTGGCCAGGGTCAAAAACGGCGGCGGCAGTTCGAAGCTGTGGCCTTCGATGGTGACCTGCAGTTCCTGCATCGCCTCCAGCAGCGCCGACTGGGTCTTGGCCGGGGCGCGGTTGATTTCGTCGGCCAACAGCAGGTTGGTGAACACCGGGCCGCGACGGATGTTGAAGCTCTCGGTCTTGGGGTCGTACACCGCGTGGCCGCTGATGTCGCTGGGCATCAGGTCGGGGGTGAACTGCACGCGTGCGTAGCCGCAATCCAGCGCCTTGGACAGCGCTCGCACCACCAGGGTCTTGCCCAGGCCGGGCACGCCTTCCAGCAGCGCGTGGCCGCCGGCGAGCAGCGCGATCAGGATCTGATCGAGCACTTCGGCCTGGCCGATGAAGGCCTTGCCGACTTCCTCGCGCACATCGGCGGCGCGTTGCGCCAGCGCGGCGCCGGTAATCGGAACGAGCGGAGCGGCGTCGAGGCTCATAAGCGGTTTCTCATGCGGATCAAAGTGGCGATGCGGGTGCGGAACGCGGCGTGGTCGCGCGCCAGCGGCGGGGTCAGGGCGTCGCGGATCTGGGCGAGGCCGAGGTTGGGTTCGTTCTTGTAGCGTTGCACGAGCAGATCGACCTGGGCTTCGCCCTGGGTCGATGCGGCATAGGGATCGCGCCGGCGCAGCCGCGCCATGAACGCGGCCAGCACCGCCGCGTACAGACTGGGGCCGTAGCCGTAACGGTAGATGTGCTCGCCGCTGGCGACGATGTGTTCGAGCAGCGAGCGCCGCTCCATCGCCGGCGCCGGCCGCAGCGGCCCGAACCGCTGCATGCGCTGCCACAGCCAGCCCAACAACCACAGCAGCAACGGCACCCAGGCCATCCAGCTGTTGACGATCAAGGTCTTCCACAACGACGGGACATCGGCCGCGTAAATCAGATGCACGGTGCCGGCGCGGTAGTTCGGCGCCAGCACCTGCCGCGCCAAGGCGACGTTGGCCGGTTCGGCGATGCGGTCGCCGCCCAGGCGGAAACCATCGAAGAACGGATTGCCGCTGCCGCCGCGGTTGGACAGGAAGTCCAGATCCGACAGCACATCGACCTTGCCCCGGCCGTGCGGGAAGCGCGCGTAGACGTAGGCTTCGTCTTCATCGCCCCAGGCGAAATCCGGCTCGACCTCGCTGTTGTAGAAATAGAACCGGCGGCCGCCGCAGAACATCCGCTGCGGCGCCAGGCTGCGCTCGTACAGGCCCACGCAATCGTTGCGCTCGTTCTCGGCATCCACGCCGACATCCTCGGCGTCGAGCAAGGTCACTCCGAGCGCGCCGAGCACCGGCACCGGCGAGCTGCCCAGGCGTTCGCGCCACGGCGGCGTGCGCACGATCAGATGGCCGCCGCCCTCGACCCAGGCCAGCAGGCGCTCGGCGTCGCCGCTGCTGAGGGTGCGCGGGTCGCGGTAGATCAGCACGGTGTCGCGCGGCTGCAGGGTGGTGGTCAGCAGCAACAGCCGCTGGCGCGCATCGACCTTGACCCCGTCGTTCTGCAACGCCAGCTTGAGCACGTACAGCGGATTGCTGGCGGCCTCGCCGGTGCGCGGCGCGTCCACGGTTTCTTCGACCTTGGTGTAGCCGCGCTTCCAGATCACCGCGCCGAGCACGGTCAGCGCGATCAGCACCGCCGCGCCGATGGCGATGAACACGCCGTTGCCGCGGTTCATGCCGCCCACCCGAAGCGTTGGCTCAACTGCGCCACCAGATCGTCGAAGTCGTCCGACGCGGGCAAGGCTTGCGCATAGGCCGCGTACTGCCAGGTACGCACCGCGCGCGCGAACACCTCGCGGTCTTCGGCCGAGTTCAATTTGCGCGAGGCGCGCAGGCATTGCGCCTCGGTCGCGCCGGGCACCAGCACCACTTCGGCGCGGGTGGCCATCGATTCGACCGCCGCGCGGTACATCAGCGCCAGCGCGTCGCGGCGGCGGCCGTCGTTCCACAAGCGGCGGATCGCGGTGGGCACGTCGTCGGGCAGCGGTTCGGCTTCGGCGATCGCGCCGGTGCGCAGCTCGCCCGGCGCATCGGGTTCGGCATCGCCGCCGCCGCGGAACCAGCCGGCCCAGCGGCCGATGCTGAACAGCAACGCGGCGACGATCAACGCCACGATCCCCCACAGCACGATCTGCACCAGCGACGCGAAACCGCCGCTCAGGCCGCTGAAATCGCGACGCGAGCGCTCAGGATCGCGCTCGCGCTCCTTGATCTCTTCCTTGGACTTCCACACCGTTTCCTTACGCTTGGGCGCGACGGTGGGTTCCTTCATCGCCTTGGCCACCGCCTCGCGCAGCGCGCGGTCGTCGCTGCGCGCATCGCCGTACAGCTCGCCCAAGGTGGACGGCAGGCGCTTGGATTTCTTGCCGTCGACGAAGGCGCGGATCGGCGCGCTGCGGGTGGTCGCCTCGCTCGCGTCTTCTTCCTCGCCGGATTCGTCCGCCGTTTCGCCGTCGGCGCCCGCTTGATCCACCTCGACCGCGACTTCGCCGCCGGTGTGCGGATCGGCGTGCGCCTGCGCCGCGGCATCGGGCAGAAAACCGATGCACAGGCACAAGGCCAGCAGGGTCGGCGCGGCCGCCGCGGCCAGCCGCGCGCGCAAGCGGCGGAACACGATTTCGATGTCCCAGCCTTCGATCTCGGTGCGGCGGTTGAGGTACAGGCCGAAGCCGGCGCCGACGTAGAACGGCTCGATCACGCTCGCCGCCAGCCACATCAGCGCGTTGAACAACGCGTTCATCCAATGCGGCTGTTCCAGGAACGAATCCCACAGCGACTTCAACGTGTCGGGCAGGTAGTCGAACGGAATGAACATCAAGCCGCCGAACACCGCGCCGATGATGATCAGCAACTCGAAGTTCGAACACACCAAGGTCAGCAGCGCGCACACGCCGTAAACCGGCGCGCCCAACGCCGCGCGGCGCTCGCGCGCTTCCGCGCCGCTGCCGCCTTCGAGCAAGTCCACCGGCAGATACAGCGACCGCGCCGGACCGAGCCGCCGCCAGGTCAGATACGGCAACCACCAGCGCGCGCCCCAGCGGAACTGTTCGCGCACGGTCTGGCGGGTGCTGGGAACATCGCCGAACACCGCGCGCGAAATCACGTACAGCGCAATGCGGTCGAACCAGGGCTTGAGCCACCACATCAGCAGGCCCGACAGCCACAGCAGGTCCAGCGCCCAGCCGGCGGCGTTGAGCAGCACCAGCAACGGCAGGGTGACCAGCAGCCACGGCTTCCAGATCGCGCCTGCGTGGCGGCGGACCAGGGCCATGCCGAGCTCGCAGGCTTCCCAGGAGGTGCGCGGACGCAGGGCGACGGTGAGCGCTTCGAGCTTCATTGCGCGTCTTCGTCGTCTTGATGCAGCGCATTGCGGCCGCCGCGCGCCAGCCACAGCGCCACCAGCGACCACAACAGCGCGCCGACCGCGTATTTGATCGGCGCCGGCATGCTGCCGATCGACGACCAGAACGCTTCGACGAAGGCCGCGAACACCAGCATCGCGAACACCCCGATGCAGATCTTGGCGCCGCGCCGGCCGCCGTGGATCAGCGAATCCACCCGCCTTCGCTGCCCGGGCGCGATCAGGCTCAGGCCCAGGCGCAAACCGGCGCCGCCGGCGATCACGATCGCGGTCAGTTCCGGCGCCGAGTGCCCGGCGACGAAGCGCCAGAACGGATCGCCGTGGCCGACCGCCTGCAAATGCCCGGCCACCCCGCCGATCATGATGCCGTTGAAGATCAGCACGAACACCGTGCCGAGCCCGGCGACCAGGCCGCTGGCGAAGGTCTGGAAGCCGATGCCGACGTTGTTGCCGATGTAATGGGCGAACATCTGCAGATCGTCTTCGTCGGTGCGGCCCAGATCGCGCTTGCCGGACGGGTCGTACATCTGCTCGAAACTGGCCAGGGTGCCGGCGTCGAACAGGCCCGAGGCCAGATCGGGCTTGATCTGGATGGCGATGAAGATGGTCACCAGCGGCACCACGAACAACACCGTCGCGGCCAGCATGCAGCGCCATTCGGCGCGGACCAGACGCGGGAAGCCGGCCAGCAGGAACTCGACCGCGCGGCGCGGATGCAGCGGCTTGCTCCGGTACAGCACGCTGTGGCCGCGCTGCATCAGCGCCTGCAGGCGGTCGGTGACCACCGCGCTGTAACCGCGCCGGCGCGCCAGCGCCAGTTGCTGGCACAGGCGGCGATGCCGCGCCGGCAGTTCGTCGTCGCCGATGCCGGTCCACTCGCGCCGGTGCTTGCGCGCATCGCGCGCGCTGAGCGAGCGCTTGTCCAGCCACAGCTCGAATTCGCGCCACTCGGCCTGATGCCGCTCGACGAAACGGTCCTGCCTCATCGCCGCCCCAGCAACCAGTTGGCGATGCCGTGCAGCCGCGCCACCGCCGGCGCGCCGCGCGCGAGCACCAGCGGCTCGACCAGATCGGCCAGTTCGGCCTGACGCGCCGCGGTCAGACGCGGGCCGCGTTCGGCGAAGGCGACCACCGCGGCTTGTTCGTGCGGCAGCAACACTTGATTGGGCGCCAGCGCCGGCGCCTGCGCGGCCTCGTGCAGCGGCTGCGAGCGCGCGGCGTGCACCACCAAAGTACCGGCGACCATGTCGCCGAGGCGGCGGCCCCAGGGATCGATCAAACAGGTGGTCAGACCGACCGCGTAACCGACCGGCAACGCATCGACCACGCGCAACAGATTGCGGGTGAACGAAGCCATCCAGCCCACCGGCGCGCCGTCGGCGGCGACCACCCGCAGCCCCAGCGCCCATTTGCCGGGCGTGCGGCCTTGCATCAGCACTTCGAACAGCACCGAATAGAACCAGCTCAGCACGAAGCTGATCAGCATCAAGATCGCGTAGCCCGAACCGCCGAACAGGGTGACCAAGGCCTGGAACATCGCGGTGTAGATCGCGCCGCGCGCGGCCAGATCGATCGCATAGGCCAGCGCGCGCGGCACCGGACCGGCCGCGCGCAGGTGCAGCGCCACCCCTTCGGGCGTCACCACCTGGCGGTAGGTGTCCAGCATCAGACGTTGACGACCTTGGTGTCGGCGAGCAGATCGTGCAGGCAGCGGCTGTCTTCGCTGAAGATCCACAGCACGTTGGCCAGGGCGAACAAGGCGCCGAGGCAGGGCACTTGCTCGATCACCGCCACCAGCACCATGCGCAGGCCGAAAATGCGGCCGAAGCTGCATTGGGAATCGTCGTTGCGGACGATCTTGATGTTCATCCAGCGCTTGCCCAGGGTTTGCTGGGTCTGGTACAGCAGCACCAGCTGATAGACCGCCAGGCCCAGCGCGAGCAGCACGCCCACGCCGAGCACCGCCATTTGCGCTGGGGTGAAATCGTTGGGTTGGCCGGGATTGGAATTGGGGGGGCTGAGCAACAGCATCCCCACGACCGCCGGCACCAGGAACACCATCTGCAGGCCCCAGTCGATCAGGCGCGCGACCAGGCGGATGCCGCGGTCGGCCTTGACGCTTTCGCCCAATTCCGACGGCAACGGCGGCGGCGCGCTCGGCGCGGCGTACGGATTCTGCGTTTCTTCCATGTGGCGATGACTCCCTGAGCCCTGCTTTCCCCTGCCGCGACTGTAAACGCGGCCGCCGGACCTGACTAGCCCACCGACATGCCCAGGTAGCGATCCTTGAGCCGGACATAATGCTGCGCGCTGTATTGCAGTTGCTCGATTTCGCGCTCACTGAGCTTGCGCGCCAGCCGCGCCGGATTGCCCAGCCACAGCTCGCCCTCGCCGACCACCTTGCCCGGCGCGATCACCGCGCCGGCGCCGACGAAGCCGAAACGCATCACCCGCGCGCCGTCGAGGATCTTGGCGCCCATGCCGATCAGGGCGAATTCGTCGATGGTGCAGGCGTGCACGATCGCGCCGTGGCCGATGGTCACATCGTTGGCGATGACCGTCGGCAGGCCGCCGGGACGGGTGAACGGGCCTTCGTGGGTGACGTGGACGATGGTGCCGTCCTGGACGTTGGTGCGCGCGCCGATCGAGATCGAATTGACGTCGCCGCGGACCACGCAGCCGGGCCAGATCGACACGTCGTCGGCCAGGGTCACCGCACCGATGACGGTGGCGGCGGGGTCGACGTAGACGCGTTCGCCGAGGGTGGGGTAGGTATCGAGGTAGGGGCGCAGGTTCATTTCGACATTGTAGGCGCTGACGGCGGTGCGGCCGGGGGGCGGTGCGCGAATCGCCCGATCCGGGCAGCGGGCGCCGTCTTTCCAGAACGTCATTCCCGCGAACGCGGGAATCCAGGGCCTTTCGTGCGAGAACCTTTGAAGTCGCTGGATTCCCGCGTTCGCGGGAATGACGACCAGGGAAGATGGCGCTGAAGTCTCTGGATTCCCGCCTTCGCGGGAATGACGTTCTGGAGAAATCGCGCTGAAGGCTCTTGGCTCTGGATTCCCGCCTTCGCGGGACTGACGAAATGCGAAAGGACCCGCCGAATGTCAGAGAGACGCCAACTCGACCGCCCCGCCCCCCACGCCTGACCTCAGCCGCCCCACCGTCACCCCACTTTCGCGCCGCGCAGGCGACTACACTGCGGCGTATGGACACCCTCGCCGACCCGCCGGCCTCGACCAGGCCCGCCTCAGACAGGCTCGCACCGCACATGCCCACCACCGACGCACTGGCCACGGACACGCCGCTCGCCGAACTCGCCGCCACCCGCGAGCGCCTGCGCGCCGCGTGGCAGGCGCGCAAGCCCGACTATGCCCAGCGCCGCGCCGACCTGATCCGCCTGCGCGAGGTGTTCCGCGACCGCCGCGCCGACATGGACGCGGCCATCCGCGCCGACTTCGGCCATCGCTCCAGCCACGAGAACCTGCTGTCCGAGGCGATGATCACCCTGGCCGAGCTCGACCACGCCTTGAGCCATCTGCGCCGCTGGATGCGCCCGCGCCGCGCCGCGGTGGGCTGGCGGTTCTGGCCGGCGCGCGCGGAAATCCGGCCCGAGCCGGTCGGCGTGGTCGGCATCCTGTCGCCGTGGAATTACCCGGTGAATCTGGCGCTGGTGCCGCTGATCTCGGCGATCGCCGCCGGCAACCACGTCTACCTCAAGCCGTCCGAACACACCCCGCACACCGCGCAGTTCCTGCGCGAATTGCTGGCGCAAGTGTTCCCGGCCGACCGCGTGGCGGTGGCGATCGGCGGGCCGGAGGTGGGCGCGGCGTTCTCGGCGCTGCCGCTGGACCACCTGCTGTTCACCGGCTCCACCGCGGTCGGCCGCAAGGTCATGGCCGCGGCCGCGCCCAACCTCACCCCGGTCACCCTGGAACTCGGCGGCAAGGCGCCGGCGCTGATCTGCGCCGACTATCCGATCGAACAAGCCGCCGCGCGCATCGCCAGCGGCAAGTGGTTCAACGCCGGGCAGACCTGCATCGGCGTGGACTACGTGCTGGTCGACGCCGCGCGCCGCGATCAATTAGTCGCCGCGCTGCTCAAGCAACTCAAGCAACGCTACGGCGACCTGGTCGCGCCGCAGGACTACACCCGCATCATCAACGCCAGCCAGTACGCGCGCTTGGCGTCCTACCTCGACGACGCGCGCAGCCGCGGCCTGCAAGTGATCGAGCCCTTCGCCGACACCGGCTCGCGCGAACAGCGCCAGAGCGAACGCATCTTCCCGCCGGCGCTGGTGATCGAACCCGACGCCGACGCACAGGTGATGCAGCACGAAATCTTCGGGCCGATCCTGCCGATCGTGTCGTACAAGACCCTGGACGAAGCCATCGCCCGGATCAACGCGCTCGACCGCCCGCTGGCGCTGTATCCGTTCGGCCACGACTCGGCTTCGGTGGAAAAAATCCTCGCCCAGACCCTGTCCGGCGGCGTCACCGTCAACGACACCCTGCTGCATTTCGGCGCCCACGACCTGCCCTTCGGCGGCATCGGCCCCAGCGGCATCGGCGCGATCCACGGCCGCAGCGGCTTCGACGCCTTCAGCAAATTGCTGCCGGTGTTCTATCAGCGCTCCAAGGCCGGCAGCGATCTGCTCAAGCCGCCGTACCGTGGCATGATCGACACGATGATCCGCTGGTTGGCGAAATAGCGGACACCGACAGCGGCGCGGCTTGCGCGCCGCGTCCACCGCCACGCAAGGACAGTCACGCCATGGCCGGCTCTTCCGATTCCGCATCCAGCGGCGCGCCCGTCGCGCCGCGCGCGCGTCCCAACCGCCCCTGGCTGGGGTTCGGCCTGTGGTTCGCGTCCGGGCCGGTGCTGGCGATGATCTGGCTGGCGATCAGCTACCGGCACATGCCGCAGGGCGGGCTGTTCGGCCCGCACATGGTCGAATTCCTGATCAACGGCATGAACATGTTGTTGCTCGGCGCGGCCATGGCCGCCTTGGCGGTAGTGGGCGCGATCGTCCACGGCGCGCTCACCCGCAGCTTGCCGCATTGCCTGATCGGGCTGTTGCTCGGGATGCCGGCCGGGCTGGTGTTGCTGAACTTCGTCCACGACTCGATCCAGAGCGCCCACGCGGCGCGCAAGACCGCGCGAATCGAAGCCGCGCAGGGCCGCTTTGCCGGGCTGATCGACATCGTCGAGGACGGCGACCACGGCCGGATCGATCGCGCGCTGCGCGGCTTGCCCGCGGATTTTCCGATGCCCAACGCGTTGTGCGCGCTCGGCGGCGGCGAAGAACCCGGCACCGGCGATTGGCTGACCCGCGCGCCCGGCGGCGAGCTGCGCTCGGTCGATACCAACGATCTGTTCAAAGCCGCCCGCAGCGTGGTTCAAGGCGATTGGCCGCGCGAACAAAAACAGGCGGCGCTGTACGCGGTGCTGCGGTCGATGGCCCATCGCGACCAGGACGTCTATCTGCGCGAATGGACCGAACTGTGGCGCGGCACCCAGGCCGATCCGACCTCCAAGCGCCTGGTGTTCGACACCCCGCGCTACCCGGTCCGCGACGGCGCCTGCCGCGACGGCGACGATCTGGCCCTGGCCAAACTGATCCTCGGCGGCTGGCACGACCTCGGCTTGGCGGCCTGGCTGGACGCCGGTTTCGGCTTCACCGACGAACAAACCGGGCCGGCGCTCGCGGCGATACGCACGCCGGCCGCGCTGCAGCGGCTGCGCGCGGCGGGGGTCGATCCTCAACGGGTGTTGGCCGCCGACCCGGCGGGCGGCGAAGTGTTCGGCCAGATCGCATTCGCCCTGCCCTCCGCGCTCGACCAAAGCGAGCAGCCCGCGCAGCAGGCCGAGCTGATCGAAACCTATGCCGCGCTCATCGCCGCCCCGCAGCGCGGCGGCGGGCAGAGCCAGAACGCATGCTCCATCTTCGAACGCGGCGAACGCTGGCGCGCGCAACGGCTCGCCGCCGGCCATTCCACCGATAACGGCGGCGAGCGGATCCGCGCCGATACGCCGCAGCGCAAAACCGCGGCCGCGCGCATCCACGCCGCCTTGTGCAAGCCGGCCGCATCCCGGGGCGAACCGGCGGCGTAACCGGCCGGCGCCGCCGCGCCCGACGCCCGGCCGCCGACAACGCCCGGCCCGCGGGCTACACTGGCGCGCATGAAAATCGTCAGCTGGAACGTCAACTCCCTCAACGTGCGCCTGCCGCACCTGGAACAGTGGCTGGCCGGGTTCGCACCGGACATCGTCGCGCTGCAGGAAACCAAGCTCGAAGACCCGCGCTTCCCGGACACCGCGCTGCTCGGCGCGGGTTACCGCAGCGTGTTCGCCGGGCAGAAGACCTACAACGGCGTGGCCATCCTCTCGCGCGAGAACGCACAGGACGTGCAGATCGGCATCCCAGGGTTCGAGGATGAGCAAAAGCGGGTGATCGCCGCGACCGTCGCCGGGATCCGCATCGTCAACCTGTACGTGGTCAACGGCCAGGACGTGGGCACCGACAAGTACGAGTACAAGCTGCGCTGGCTGGACGCGGTGCATGGCTGGATCGCGCAGGAAATCCAGCGCCATCCGGATCTGGTCGTGCTCGGCGATTTCAATATCGCCCCCGAAGCGCGCGACACCCACGATCCGGCGGTGTGGAACGAAAACCACATCCTCACCTCCACCGCCGAACGCGACGCGCTGCAACGCTTGCTCGCGCTCGGCCTGCACGATGCTTACCGCCTGCACCACCAGGACGAAGGCCAGTTCTCGTGGTGGGATTACCGCCAGGCCGGGTTCCGCCGCAATCTGGGCCTGCGCATCGACCTGACCCTGATCTCCGACTCGCTGCGCGCGCGTTGCGTGGCCGCCGGCATCGATCGCGAACCGCGCACCTGGGACCGTCCCAGCGATCACGCGCCGGCCTGGGTGGAACTGGCCGGCTGAGCCGCGCGCGTCCGGGCCGCGGGGCAACGCGGTCCGGACTCGATCAATAAGGATGCGGCAACGCCGACAACTTGCGCGCCTGTCCGATCATCGCCCACAACAAACGCCGGTCTTCGGCCCGCGAGGGCTCGAAATCGCGCAAACGCACCGGCGCGCGCGCATCGGGGTGACGCGGCACAGCGAGTTCGACCACCCGCGGCTCATCGTTCTCGAACACCAGCACCTGCGAACGCGCGCCCGGCTCGTTGACGTCGACCGCATACAACCGTCCCCCGAACAGGGCTTCGACCCGATCGACCGGGGTATGCGCGACCACCATCCGCCGCGCGCCGAAACGCTCGAGCGCGTAGTTCAAATCGGCTTCGCCGACGCGGCCGTAGTGGCCTTCCACCGCCATCAGATAGCCGCGGTATTGGGTCACCCCGCCCAGCCCCAGCACCGCGTCCCAATGTGGCGATGACAGATGCTGGCCCTGACGCGACGCCGGCCAGTACTCGCGCATGGCGCGATTGAGCTTGCGCGGATCGTTTTCGATCTCGGCCACGCCGCGCGAGACGCCGCCGTGCACGAACAAGGTCGAGCCCAGCTTCACCGCCACCGGCTGCGCGCGCAGCCAGTCGCCGAGCACGGTGCCATCGGCGAAGGCTTCGCCGTAACCGCCCAGGCGGTTCAAGGCGTACACGGTTTCGGGATTGGCGCGCGAGTTGTTGGTCCGCAGCAGGTATTGCTCGTGATTGCCCAGCAGCATGTGCACCGCGCCGCCGGCGCGCTGCGCTTGCGCGGCCAGATCGTGCAGCCGCCACAGCACCGCCGAGACGTCGCGGCCGCGGTCGACCGAATCGCCGAGAATCAGCAACTGGCCCGCGCCATAGGTCCAGCGGCCTTGCGCGTCGGCGATGCCCAGCGCCGGCAAGGCCGCATCGAGGAACTCGGCATTGCCTTCCAGGTCGCTGAGCACGGTCAGCGCCGCGGGCATCGGCGCGACCGCCTCGGCCGCCGGCACCTGGCTCAGATCGAAGCGGCGGCGGCGGCCGGCGCAATCGATGCTCAACGCATCGCCGCGGCCGCTCGCGTGCTGCACCCGGTCCTGGCAAAACCACGCCGCGGTCCAGCCGCCGTCGCTGCCGCGCCGCACCACCGGACCTTCCAGATAGCCGGGAATCGATACCGCATCGCCGGTGCCGGAGTAGATCGGAAACGCCATCATCCGGCCGCCGCCGGCCGGCACCAGCAGGCGCCGATGCACGCCGCCCGGGCTCAGCTCGACCTGGGCCGAAGCCAGCGCCCAGGCCAACAGCGCCGACACCAAGGCCAGCACGACCGCGGTCAGACCCAGCAGCCGCCGGGTCCAGCGCTTGACCGCCGTCATCGCCGCCGCGCTCACGCGGCTTGCGCGCGTTCGACCAGCCGGCAATCCAGCATCGAACGCGAGAACAGCAGCTTGCTTTCGTGCTCCAGCCCCGGCAACGACCCGGGCGTGAAGCGCTTGTGCTCGACCACGTAATCGATCGCGGTCTCGATGCCGCCGGGGAAATTCAACACCGTCCCGTCGACTGCCAGACTGATTCCGTCCGCGTTCTTGAACACCTTGTACAACGCGTCTTCGCGCAGCCGCAGCTCGGTGGCGTGATCGATCGCGCTCTGGCCGGTGATCTCCAGCAGCGCGCCCAGGCGTGGCGGCTGGCGGCTGCGGATGAACGACTTGTGCACTTCGTCGATCGCGCCTTGCAGGTCCATCGATTCGATCACCCGCCGCAGCGCCTGGCGCGCGCGCTCGGCGCTGGCCGGATCGGCGTAGTCGCCGAGCCGGGCGACCTTGCGCATGTCCTCATCCTCCAGCGAGGCGCGGCGGAACTCGCGCAGCACGATATCGGCCACGGTCAGGCTGCGCAGGCCGAAGGTGATGTGCAGGGAATGTTCGTCCTCGGCTTCGGCGCCGTGCACATAACCGCGCGGCAGGAACAGCACGCTGCCCGGGCGCATCGCGATCTCGTCGATCTTGTTGGCCTGGCCGACCCAATGCTTGAGCTCGGACATCTGCTCTTCGTGCGGCAGCGGCAGCGGATTGTCGTAGATGTGCCACTTCTTGGCGCCGGAGATCTGCAGCACCAGCACGTCGTGGGTATCCCAGTGCAGCTTGAACCCGGTCGATCCGGGCGGGCTGAGGTAGGCGTTGGCGCGCATCGGCACATGGGTCTGCGCCTCGCAGCGGCTCAGCAGCTCGGCCAGCGGCGGGTGATGGCGGTTCATGTGCGACAGCAGCAGCATCGAGCCGGTGCGGAACGCGGCCATCATCTGCGCCGCGTCGGCGATGCCGTCCTTGGAATAGTCTTCGAAGCGCTTGTCCACGCCGCCCTTGACGATGCGGATCTCCGAGGCGTGCAAGGCCTTGGTGCCCAGGTAACGGTCGACATCGGCCAAGGTCAGCAGCGAATCGAAATAGCCGGGCGCGTCGCGGCGGACGAAGAACGGCCGCTGCTCCCAGTACTGGCTGTAGAACTCCTCGGTGGTCTTGGGATGGACCATCGAATCGAATCCGTCGAAACGGAACTGTCCGTGCGGGCCTTGGGGCTCGATGATTTCCAGTGCGTTGCTCATTGTCGCCACTCCTTGGTTTCAGACCCGAACATCGGTGTCGTCGGCGCGCAGCACGCCCGACAGATACAGATCGCGCGCGGCCGCCAACGGCTCTTGGCCGGCCGCGCAAGGAAACTCGCCGGCCAAAAACGGCGTGCGCGACCGCAGTGCGGCGAGCAAGCGCTCGTCGCCGCCGGCGAAGCGGATCCGCTCGCCGTTGGCGATCACGCTGATGCCTTCGGCGTCCTCGACGGTTTCCAGCCACGCCTGCGGCGCGAAGCGCAGCCGGCTTTCCGGGCGCAGCGCGCGCGCGGCCTCGAACTCGCTCAAGCGGTTGTCCACGCGCTGGCGCTGGCCGAGGAAGGCCGCGCCCAGGTCGGCCAGCGCGGCGCCGACATCGATCCGCTCGACCGCCGCCAACAGCTCGCGCTTGATCCGCGGCGCCGCGTCGGTGTCGAAGCGCAACCCGGCCTTGAGCGCGGGCGTGCGCAACACTTGTTCGCGCAGCCCGGCCGCCAGCACTTCGCGCAGGGCGCGGTTGCGGATCGACACGCTCAGATGCAGGGTGTCGCCGGCATTGGCCTGGGCGCCGTGGACGAAGCCGCGCGGCAGATACAGCACGTCGCCGGGTTGCAGCTCGACCTGACGGATCAGCGCGGCGCGCGCGCCGTGATGGCTGGACAGGTGCTGCTGATCCTCGTGCGGCAGCGGCAGGGGGCTGTCGCATACGTCCCAGACCTTGCTGCCGTGCACCTGCACCACCACCACGTCGTGGGTATCGAAGTGGCGATTGAAGCCGCGCGAACTGCGCGGAGTCAGGAACGCATTGGCCCGCACCGGCTGCTTGAGCGCGGTTTCCCAGGCGTACATCACCGCGCCCAGCGCCGGCAGATGGCGGTCGATCTGGTCGAAGATCAACGAATAGCCTTCGCCGAACAGATCGAACACCGCCTGCTTGTCGGCCACGCCTTCCGGGAACAAACGGTCGCGCTCGGCCGGATGGTGATCCTTGGACGCGCGCAGATCGGTCGGCCGCAGCACCGCCTGCCCGAGCAGCGCGTCGATCAGCGGCAAGCTCAGCACGCGCTGGATCGACCGGCGCAGGCGGCCGCGGATCAGCAGCGGCTTGTTCTGCCAATACTCGGCCTGGAAGCGCTCGGCCGACACCGGCGCCAGCAGCCCGTGGAAGTCGGCCAGATCGATCCCGCCGTCGTCGGGGCCGGCTTCGAATTCGTCCAGTTGCAGCTCCATCGCGTCCTCCTTCATGCGGCACGCTCGATCACGCGCGCGGAAAACAGGGTGCGGGCGAAGATCAACCGGCTTTCCTGCTCCAGCCCGGGCAGATCGGCCGGCCGGAACGCCGGCGTGGTCTTGACGAAATCCAGCGCCGGACGCACGCCCGACGGCAAGGTGATCGAGCGGCGGTCGAACTTCACCGTCACGCTGCGATCGTGCTCGAACGCGCTGAAGATCGCGCCCGGGCTGACCCGCAAGCGCGTGTCCAGTTCGATATCGCCCTGCTGCACCACCTGCATCAGGCGCCCGTCGAACGGCCGGCCGCGCTTGCGCAGGAAGCTGACCTCGGCATCGCGCAGCGCGCCGAGCAGATCGACCGAGTCCACCCGTTCCAGCAGCGAGCGCCGCAGCGCGTCCACATCCGTCGACGCCACCTGGAACAGCGCGACCGGACGCATCGCCGGATCGGCGATCAGCGCGCGCCGCAACGCGGTGGCGTAGACATCGCGCAGGGTGACGCTGCGGATGCCGATGGTGACGTGGAAGGAGGTGTCGTGGTTGGTGCTGGCGCCGTGGATGTAACCGCGCGGCAGGTACAGCACGTCGCCGGGTTCCAGATTGATCTCGGCCAGCAGCCTGGAGCGTTGCGCCCACTCCGGGCGGAAACTCTGTTCCTCGTGCGGCAACGCCAGCGGCGAGTCGTGGACCCGCCACAGCTTGCTGCCGGAGACTTGCAGGATCAGCACGTCGTGGGTGTCGTAGTGCAGATTGAACCCGCGCGAGGACGGCGGGGTGATGTACGCGTTGGCCCGGCACGGCACCATCAGCGACTGCTCGCAAGCGCTCATCAACCGCAGCAGGCCGGCGTGCTTGCGGCTGAGGTGCTCGAACACCAGGGTCGCGCCGGAGCGGTACTGGCTCCAGATCTTCGCCCGGTTGACGGTGCCGCTGTTGCAGTAGGCGGAGTTGGGGACGATGCCGCCGTCCTTGGCCACCCGCACTTCGCTTTCGTAGAACACCACCGACGACAGCAGATCGCCGATCTGTTCCAGCGAGATCACCGGATCGAAATAGCCGACCCGGTTGCGCTTGATGAAGAACGGTTTCTTCTCGGCGAATTCTTCGGCGAAGCGCTGCTCGCCCAGCGGGCTCAACAGGTCGGCCAACCCGGTGAAGCCGCCGCCGCCCTCGCCGTCCGGGGCCTGCAGGAACTCCATCGCTTCGGTGTCATGCGAAGACATGCATCAGCTCCTTCAGGCATTGGGGACGGTTGCCGGGATCGGCGTCGAGCGCGCCGTGGATGGCCTCGCGCACCGCCGCGGGCACCGGCGTGCCGCAGCGCGCGCGTTGCAGCGGCCGGTATTCGCCGGCGGCGATGTTGCGCGACAGCTCGCTCAAGGTCGCGCCGCGGTAAGGCAGGTCTTCGGTCAGCACCGCATACATCACCACCGCCGACTGATAGACGTCGGAGCGGAAATCCGCGGCCTTCATGGTCTTGTCGTGCCACGAGCGCACCACCCGCTCCGGCGGCATGAAGTGGACCGCACCGCCGACTCGGGGCACGTAGCCCTGGCCCGGACGGAACGAGCAGTCGAAGTCGATCAGGGTGATGCGACCGGCGTCGTCGCGCAGGAAATTGGAGGTGTGGATGTCGCCGTGGACCACGCCGCGCGCATGCACCGCCGAAACGATCTCGGCGACCCGGCGGCATTGCCCCAGCGCCTTGTCCAGCGATTCGTACTTGCGGTCCAGCAGCGGGGTGCCGTCGACATGGCGCATGCTGAAGTAATCGCCGCCGCGTTCGTCGAAGTCGTGCGGATCGACCACGCCCTCGACCGCGTCCAATGCCCGCAGGATCTCGAACTCGTTGCGCAGGCGCTTGCGGATCGCCGTACCGTTGCTGCCCTTGCCGCGGGTATGCAGCAGCTTGAGCACCCGCAGCGCGCCGTCCGCGCCGCGCACCCGGTACACGCCGTCGTACTTGCGCTCCTTCAACCGCGCCTCGATCCGCAGCCCCAGCGATTGGATCCTGCGCTCGGCCGCGTCCTCGCCCTGCTGCGCTTCGGCGAATTCCAGCATCGGCGTCTTGACGATCTTCTCGCCCAAGCGCATCGCCTGGGCGCGCTCGTACCCGTCGGCGGCCATCCGGTCGGCGACCTGCTCCAGGCTCGCGGGCTGGCGAAAACATTCAAGGAAGTCGCGGATCGCGGCGTTGACGGTGTAGCGCGTGGTCGAGGCGCCGCGGCGCACGCTGACCACGATCCGGCCGTCATCGCCGTCTTGGTACTCCAGCGCCGGATGCAGGCGCAGCAATCGCTGGGATTCGTTCATCGCACCAGGCCTCTCCTTGATGGCCGATCAGGCGTACTCGACCGCGCAGCCGCCCGAAATTTCGATTTTCTTGGTGATCGACAGCTGGTCCAGTTCTTCGTGGGTCGTGTAAATGACGATCTTGCGGTCCGATATCTCGTTCAGGGTCTGCACGATCTTGCGTTTTGAATCCGCGTCGATGCCGCGGAAGATCTCGTCGAAGATGATCACGTCGGCCTTGGAGAACAGCACCCGCAGGATCAGCAGCTTGCGCTTCTGCCCGGTCGACAGGTTTCCGCCCTGGTCGTGGATCACCGTGTCCAGCGGGTACACCACCGGCGAGATGAAATCGTCGGCGCCGACCTTGCGCGCGAACTCGTAGATCCGCTTGCCGCCGCGCTCGTTGCTCAGGGTGATGTTGAAGCCGATGGTTTCGCTGAAGATCTTGTCCTCGGCGCGGATCAGCGCGACCCGCAGCAGACCCTGATCGCGCGAGATCGGCAGGCCGTTCTCGCCGAGGAACTCGATCGACCCGCCGACGTTCTTCTGCAGGATGCCGGAGATGATCTTCAGGAAAGTCGACTTGCCCGAGCCGTTGCTGCCGGTCAGCAGCACCCGGTCGCCGGCGCGCAGACTCAGCTCCGGCACCTTGATCCGGAAATTCGAGGCCGGGTACTGGTATTCGAGCCCGCGGATGTTCATCGCCTGGACCCGGTCGTGGTCCACGTCCGGCCGCTTGCGCTGTTCGATGTTGATCAGGTCGAAATAGCGCTCGACCACCACCGCCTGCTCCTGCAGGTTCAGCTTGGTGCGCAGGATCGTGCGCAGGGCGACGAAGCACATTTCCGACAGCGCGATCAGCGTGAAGATCTCGCCCAGCGACAGCTCGCCGTCGAGGATGTGCGACTTGGCGCTGATCAGGACCACGAACAGGCTGCCGATGATGGCGATGAAGCGCGGGATGTAGACCAGCAGCTGCGAGGCCAGCATGCCCTTGAACTGCACGTCCAGAAACTTCTCGACCTTGATCCGCTGATCGTCCAGGAACACGCTTTCGCCGTGGTTCTTGGCGATCACCGCATGGCCTTCGACGATGTTGATCAGCGAGTTCACCACCTGGCTCTTCTCGGAGAAGCGCCGGCTTTCCATCGACTTCACATAGGCCACGGTCTTGCCGAGGATGTAGGCGTAGGACGCCGACACCAGCACGATCACCAGGCTGACCTTGACGCTGATGTAGGACGCCATGCAGAAGGCGAGCACGAAGGTGACGAAGCTGAAGATGTAGTCGTTGATGAAGACCGAGACGATGGTCTTGATCCGCAGCAGGTCGTTCAGGCGCAGCGACAGCTCGCCGCGGCTGTAGCTGGAGATCGACTCGAAGCTCGAATAGATCAGCTTCTCGTGCAGGTTCTGGCACAACCACTGGTCCATGGTCTTGCCCAGACTCACTTCCACGTACGACTTCATCAGGTTCTGGCTGAGTTCGAACAGCCGGAACAGCAGCAGCATGGTCACGAAGGCGTACAGCGTGGACAGCTCGCGCGAGGGGATGACCTCATCGACCAGAATCTGGTTGGCGTAGACGATCAGCAACGAGATCAGCGATCCGGCCACGCCGAGCACGAACATCCGCTTGAGGTTGGCGCGTTGTTCGTCGGCGTCGAGCATGCGCAGCAGCAGGCGCTGGATCGGCTCGGCGCCGCTGGATTCCT
The DNA here is from genome assembly GCF_036961695.1 of Pseudomonas sp. CGJS7. Lineage (NCBI taxonomy): Bacteria > Pseudomonadati > Pseudomonadota > Gammaproteobacteria > Pseudomonadales > Pseudomonadaceae > Pseudomonas > Pseudomonas sp. CGJS7. The sequence goes on from NZ_JBAMDI010000033.1 coordinate 51,622, forward strand.
CGCTCAGCACCGGCTTCTGGCCGGAGCGGAAGCTCAGCGCCAGCGGCGCCTTGGCGATGAATTGCTCGGTGTCGACGCGGAAGGTCTTGAAGCGCGATGGAATCACCGAGTCGTCGGCGCTGGCCAGCAGTTCGGACAGGTACTCGGCCTTCTGCCGGCGGTCCTCCAGCCCCAGCCGCTCCACCAGCGACTCGAAGTAGACGATCTTGTTGTAGTCCATGATCAAACCCGCGCGCGGCTTGCGCGGGTCGTAGGCGATGCCCAGTTCTTCGCAGCGGCGCAGGTTGTAGCTGCTGACGAAGGCCAGGGTGGCCTCTTCGTTGACCGTGGAGGTGATGCGGCTGAGCGTGTCGCGCAGGAAATCCAGCTTGCGGTCTTCGAAATAGCCCTTCTGCGGGTCGAGCACGTACACGCCGGTGGGCGAGAGCGAGTGCAGCAGCAGGTAGTGATTGCGGCGCTTGGACTCGACCATCACGATGCACGGCAGCACCGCCTCGAGCGCGTCCAACGACAGGCTGGAGGTCTCGATGATGCGGTACACGCACTCCACGCCGTGGCCTTCCAGGGTGCGCTTGATGTCCTCGAAGCTGCTGCCCTCTTCGTCGAACGACAGCGCCTCGCGCAACTCGTGGCGCGCCACCGACACGCCGCAGAAGTTCAACGCCGACTTGCTGACCGCCAGGCCGCAATCGTTGTTGGCCAGCTGGCGCTCGGCGCATTTGTTCAGCGTGCGCAAACGCGCGGCCGCTCCGAACCTGGCGAAGAACCCATTCCTTTTCATTCGAACCGGATCTTCTTGAGGATGAACTCGAACAGGCTGATCTTTTCCAGCATCACCCGCGCCTTGAAGCTGTAGCCGGGCTGGATCGTCAGGCTCTGGCCGGGATCGATCCGCGCCCGCGCCACGAAGATCGGGCTCTTGGACGGGTACATCTGCGGCATGACCTTGCTTTTGGAGACGAAGAAGATCGTTCCGCGCACCGCGCCGTGCTTGTAGTGGTTCCAGGCGTACAGCTCCAGATTGACCTTCTGCCCGGGTTTGACGTCCTTGTACTGCTCATCGGTCAGCACCAGCTCGGCCTCCAGCTTGGAGCCCTCGTGCTGGATCAGGTACAGCTCCTCGGCTTTCTCGACCAGATTGGCGTTCTGCAGGTTCGGCGAGACCCGGATCACCGTGCCGCGGGTGGGCGAACGGATCTCCAGCCGGGTCAGGGCGTCGTTGATCTGTTCGCGCTCCTTGACCAGGGTGCCGATCTCCGCACGCAACGCGGCGATGCCGCGCTCGGCGTCGGTGTGCGAGAGTTCCAGGTCGGAGCGCTCTTTCTGCAGCTCGGCGACCTCGATCTCGGTGCGCAGGCCTTCGCGCTCGCGCTTGTGGATATTGGCCTGCGCCTCGGCGGTGACCTGATGCATCTGGCGCAGGTCCGAGTGCGCGGTGGACAGGATCTTGGCCTTCTCGATCTGCGAGATCGCCGGGCTGTCCAGGGCGGGAATGGTCTTGGCCAGGATGCGCTCGGACAGGCGCTCGATTTCGCCCGCGGCTTTCTTGCCCTTGGCGTCCAGCTCGACCGCCAGGCGGATTTCCTCGTCCTCGATCCGGGCCAGGCGGATCTTGCCGTCGACGATGCGGCGATTGATGGCTAGCTTGTTCTGGATGGTCAGCAGCGACTGCTCATCGTATTTGAGCTGCAACTGCTTGCTTTCCAGCGATTGCTCCAGCTTGCTGAGACCGACCCGCTGCTTGGCGCCGTCCAACTGCACCAACAGTTCGCCGCGTTCGACCCGTTCGCCCAGTTGGCGATAGGCGCGGCTGATCAGGTACTGGTCTTCGGAAATGAGCTTGACCGGCGGCTCGTCGGTCATGATCGCGCCTTCCACATCGTCCACGTAATCGTGGATGGCGATCAGCCGCAGCGGCAGCGATATCGCCAAAACGAAGGCGAGAGTGATCGCGACTATCAGCGCCTCGGGCTTTTGCGAGCCGAGTATCCGGCTGAATTTCGAGGCGGCGAAGCTGCTCATTTACTAACGTAGTCGTCCATTGACCCGGCGCGCGAGGCGCATTCCTGTTTTTAAATGCGGGACCGGATCAACCGGTCCCGCATCCGCAATCAAACGCGAGGGGCCGGATCAGGCCACGCGCGGATTGGTGTGCGGGTTGAACGTGATGGTCCAGATTTCGAACGGTTCGCTGACATCAACGCCGGCAGCCTTAGCGGAGACCTCGGTGACGATGTCGAGGTTGCGCAGATCCAGTTCCTGGCTCTTCTTATCCATGTGTATCTCCTTATTTTTGGGTTGACGCTGATTGAACGCGGACCGCGATAACCAGCGGGATCGACGCTACCAACTGTTTCAGAATTGTGTCTACCCTACATATGAAATTGACTTCCATCACACATAAATCGCGCTATATGTCATAAATATGGTAAATAAATGACACTTTATTTACATAAGTAGGTTTCCGCTTAGGCACCTAGCCTGTCTTTTGAATCAAGCCGGGCCGATTGCGGCGAACGCGGTCGTTGGTGAGCGGCGATGTCGCGCGTCGCGATCGCTCAGCCGATTGCATCAACTTTTTTTTGCGCACCGATTCGGCGCTTGTCGAAGTTCGCGCGATTGGCGATGTCGTCGTGAGATGCGCGCTGCGCGATCCAAAGCGCGCGGTGCATTCGATCGAATCCTTTCGAAGCTTTCGGCAACGCAGTCGCCGCCACACATTCATCGCGCGTTGCGCGGAGTCGGTTCGCGCGTGCTTGCTCGCAAAGCAAGCGCGCACCACAACGCGCTGGATAACGAAAACGAAAACGCCCGGCCGAAGCCGGGCGTTTTCTCTCGCTCGCGAAAACCGGCGCTTAAGCGCGTTCGCGCGACGTCTTCAGCGCACGCGTCCGCGCCGGAACAAATTCACGATCGCCAGCAACACCACCGCGCCGACCAGCGACAGCAACAAGCCCGGCAGATTGAACGCGCCGCTGTTGATGGTGCCCGCGCCGATGCCGAGCAAACCGCCCAGCCAGCCGCCGAGGAACGAACCGACGATGCCGACGACGATGTTGAGGATGATGCCCTGCTGACCGTCGGTGCGCATGATCATGCTGGCGATCCAGCCGATTACGCCGCCGACCACCAGCCACACGATCAAACCGGTAATGCTCATATGCCTTCTCCTCGCGGTTCGCTAGTCGATGCGCGACGCCGCGCCTGAACGCCGACGATCGCTGCCCCCTGAATGGGGATGACCGCAGTGTGGGTCGCGCGACGTGATGGCGACGTCGAATGAGCATCGCCATCGCGTGAAGAAAACGCGGGGCGTTGCGATGTGTGAACGAGCAGGGATGAAGCGGGTTGCCTGGCGTGTCGGTCAGGCGTTCAAGCTTGCGTCGTCGCTGTCGATTCGCGGTCGCGGCTTGTGACCGAAGGAAATCCCTGTGGGACGCCGCTGCCACAGGCGGCGTGCCGCGGCATTCGGAGCGGGGGCTATTGGGTGTCGTGCAGCATCGCTTCCAGCGCGTGGCGCGGCAGCTTGCCGGTTTCGTTGCGCGGCAACGCGCTCACGCAGCGCAGCGGGCGCGGCAGAAACACCGGGTCGATGCTTTGCCGCAACGCGTGCAGGATCCGCGCCTCGTCCAGCCCCGGCGCCACCGCCAGCGCGGCGATGCGGCGCACGCCGAAGTGATCGGCGGCGTCGAGCTGAAACACCACGCCGTCGCGGACGCCGTCGATGGCGATCAGCTTGCGGGTCAGATCGCCGAGCGAAGCGCGCTTGCCGGCGATCTCCAGCAGATCCGCGCTGCGCCCGCGCAGGACGAAGCGGCCGTCGCTTTCGACTTCCATCAGATCGGCCAGCACCACCGGCTCGGGCAAGTGTGGCGCGTGGATCGCGCTGCCGTCGGGTTGCGGGCACACCCGCACGCCGGGCAACGGCGTCCACGCGGTTTCAAGCGCCGTGCGCCGGCGCGCGAACACGCAGGTTTCGGTGGAGCCGAACACTTCGCGCACTTCGCAGCCGTAGCGGCGTTCGGCGGCTTGCGCCAGTTCCACCGGCAACGGCGCGGTCGCCGATACGATGCCGGCCAACGCCGGCAATTCGACTTCCGATTCGATCAGCGCGCGCAGATGCACCGGCGTGGTCACCAGCAGCGGCGGCGCATCGGCATCGCTCAACGCGCGGGCGACGTCGCCGGGAAAGAACGGCCGGCGCGCGTGCACCGCCACCGAGCCCAGCAGCGGCAGCAGCACCGACATCTCCATGCCGTACATGTGCTGCGGCGGCACGGTCGCGACCAGCGGCGTGATCGCGTCGACGCGCAGCAGATCGTGCAACGCGGCCAGGTTCTGCGCGGTGCTGGTGGCGAAGGCGCGCCAGGTCTTGTGGTTGGGTTTGGGCTGGCCGGTGCTGCCGGAGGTGAAACCGATCGCCAGCAACGCGTCGGGATCGACCCGCAAGCGCTCGCCTTCGGCTTGCTCCAGCACGTCGGGCAGACGCAGATAGCGCGGCGGCAACGGCTCCAAAGCCAGATCGCCGATGCAGTAGCTGTCGGGATAACGCGCCAGCACATCGTCGATCGCCGCCGGCGCGCGCGAGGACGGCAACAAATTAGTCTGTCCGCGCAGGGCCACCGCGCACAACGCGACCAGGAAGCGGTAGCGGTTCTCGCACAGATTGACCGCGTAACCGGCCTGCGGCAGCGCGGCGGCGAGCGCACGCACTTCGCGTTCGAACCGCGCGCGATCGATGCCCGGCCCGGCGCCGAACGCCAGCAAACGATCGGACGCGCCGGCGACCAGATCCATCGGCTGGGTGGTGCGCGCAAGACCCTGGCTGACCGGAACCTGGCTCGGATCGAAAACCGCTGACATCGGTGTAGTTATCCCGCGGCCGCGGCCGCCATCATTGCCCTGCAACTTGCCCGGGTCCGCCTGATCGCACGCTGACGGCGGTCGCCGACCGCCGCGCTGGCTTCAGATAAAGACGCCGCGCCCCCGCGCTTTGCGTCCGTGTTCGAACCCGATCCCCTGGCGTTTAGCTTACGCTGAACGGCCCGCCGCCCGCCAAGCCCGTTCTCGTTCATGTCCCTGTCCGGTCGTTCATCTGGCCCCGCCGCAGCGCTCGACCCCGGCGCGCTGCGCTGGACCTGGCTGCCGCACCCGCACGGGCAAGCGGCGCAGCCGACGGCGCGCGATTGGCTGGCCACCCAGCTCGGCGATCCCGCGCTGAGCGTGTCGCGCGATGCGCGCCAACGCCCGCACCTGGACCCGCCGCACGCCGAGTTCGACTGCAACTGGAGCCACAGCGGCGAGCGCCTGCTGATCGCGCTGGCCCATCGAGCCCGGGTCGGGGTCGATCTGGAGCGCGTGCATCGGCGGCCGCGCGCGGTCGAAATCGCGCGGCGCTATTTCACCCCGGCCGAAACGCTGTGGCTGGCCGGGCACGAGGACCGCGACCGCGCCTTCCTGCGCCTGTGGTGCGCCAAGGAAGCGGTGCTCAAGGCGCACGGGCACGGCCTGTCGTTCGGACTGGACCGGCTGCGTTTCGAGCCCGACGCCGACGGGCTGCGCCTGGCCGAATGCGATCCGGAACTGGGCGAGCCGGCGCAGTGGCGGCTGCAGGAGATCGTGCCCGGGCCGGGCTATCTGGGCGCGCTGGCGTGGCGGGCGGAGCCCCAATAACGGCCGCAACGGCCGCGGCGGCGGCGCGGCGCCGGGTTCGGCGATAATCGCGCCGATGAATACCCCCGTCTCGCTCCCTCCCGAGCTGCGCGCCGAGCTCGAATCCGGCCTGTCCGCGCTCGCGCTCGACCCGGCGCTGTCGGCGCCGCTGCTGGACTATCTGGCGCTGCTGGCGCGCTGGAACCGCACCTACAACCTCACCGCCGTGCGCGATCCGCGCGAAATGGTCGGCAAGCACCTGCTCGATTCGCTGGCCATGCACCGCTACGTCGACGAGCTGGCCGCGCGCGGCGGCGCGCTGGCCGACCTGGGCACCGGCGCGGGCCTGCCCGGCATTCCGCTGGCGATCGTCAAACCCGGCCTGCGGGTGACCCTGGTCGAGAGCAACGGCAAGAAGGCCCGCTTCATGCGCGAGGCCTTGCGCCAGCTCGGCCTGAAGCAGGCGCGGGTGGCCGAATCGCGGATCGAGGCGTTCGCCGAACCCGGCGGCTACGACGCCATCACCGCCCGCGCCCTGGCCACCATCCCGCTGATCCTGGAACTGGGCGGCCACCTGCTCAAACCCGACGGGGTGCTGCTGGCGATGAAGGGCGTGCGCCCGGACGAAGAGATCGCCGCGCTGCCGCCGGGCTGGCGGGTGCGCTCGCTCGACCCGATGGCGGTGCCGGGGCTGGCGGCGGAGCGGCATATGGTGGTGGTGCAGCGGCAATAGGGCCTGGGCCGGCCGCTTCGACCGGCCGCGCGGCGCCCCTGCCGGCCCCGATCCGCAATCCCGAATCCCTAATCCCGACTCGGGCATAATCCCCAGTCCGGCCGGCGCCGGGCCTCGGCCGCCGCCGTTACTTCCAATCCTTCCGCAACAGCAGGGGACGAGCCGCATGGCCCGCATCATCGCCGTCGCCAATCAAAAAGGCGGGGTCGGCAAGACCACCACCGCGGTCAATCTGGCCGCAGCGCTCGCACGCACGCCCAAGCGCGTGCTGCTGGTCGACCTGGACCCGCAAGGCAACGCGACCATGGGCAGCGGCGTGGACAAGCGCCAGCTCGAGGACTCGGTCTGCGACGTGCTGCTGGGCGAGGCCGACGCCGCCGCGACCATCGTGCGCGCGCCGGAAGAGTTCGACCTGCTGCCCGGCAACATCGACCTGACCGCGGCCGAGATCAGCCTGATGAACCAGGACGATCGCGAGCAGCGGCTCAAGCAAGCGCTGACCCCGCTGGGCGGTAACTATGATTTCATCATCATCGACTGCCCGCCGGCGCTGTCGCTGCTGACCTTGAACGCGCTGACCGCGGCCGATTCGATCATCGTGCCGATGCAGTGCGAGTACTACGCCCTGGAAGGCCTGAGCGCCCTGGTCGACACCATCGAGGCGCTCAAGGCCAAGCTGAATCCTTCACTGGAAATCGAAGGCGTGTTGCGCACCATGTTCGACGTGCGCAACAACCTCGCCAATGCCGTTTCGGCCGAACTGACCACCCACTTCGGCGACCGCGTGTTCCGCACCATCGTGCCGCGCAACGTGCGCCTGGCCGAGGCGCCGAGCTACGGCCAGAGCATCGTCGGTTACGACAAGGCCAGCCGCGGCGGCATCGCCTACATGGGCCTGGCCGGCGAAGTGCTGCGCCGCCAGCGCGAACGCGACCAGGCCGCCAAGGCCGCGGCCAAGACCCCACAGCCCGCCGCCAGCGCGGAGACCCCGGCATGAGCAATCCCGCCAAGAAACGCGGCCTGGGCCGCGGCCTGGAAGCCCTGCTCGGCCCGAAGGCCGCCGCCGAGGCGCCGACCCTGGTCGAAGCCCAGCCCGGCGACCTGCTGCGCAACCTGCCGGTGGATTCGCTCAGCGCCGGCAAGTACCAGCCGCGCAAGCACTGGGACGAAGACAAGCTGGCCGAGCTGGCCGAGTCGATCAAGGCCCAGGGCGTGATCCAGCCCATCGTGGTGCGCGAGATCGGCGAGAAGGGCGGCAAGACCTACGAAATCATCGCCGGCGAACGCCGCTGGCGCGCCTCGCGCCTGGCCGGGCTGAGCGAAATCCCGGTGGTGATCCGCGAAGTCGACGACCGCACCGTGGTCGCGATGGCGCTGATCGAGAACATCCAGCGCGAAGACCTCAATCCGCTGGAAGAAGCGCAGGCGCTGACCCGCCTGATCGACGAATTCGACCTCACCCACGCCCAGGCCGCCGAGGCCGTGGGCCGCTCGCGCGCGGCGGTGTCCAACCTGCTGCGTCTGCTGGAGCTGCCGGGCGAGATCCGGGTGCTGGTGGAAACCCGCGCCCTGGAAATGGGCCACGCCCGCGCCCTGCTGACCCTGCAGCCGCAGGCGGCGATCGCGCTCGCCCGTCAGGCCGCCGAACTGGGCTGGTCGGTGCGCGACGTCGAGCACCGGGTGCAGCAACTGGCCGCCGGCAAGGTGCCGGTGGCCGGCAAGCCCAAGCCGGCCAAGGCCAAGCCGCAGGCCGACATCGCCACGCTCGAGCGCGAGCTGTCGGAATCGCTCAACACCAAGGTCAATGTTCTGCACGGCCGCGGCGGCAAGGGGCGGCTGGTGATCCATTACACCGATCTGGATTCGCTGGATGGGGTGTTGGAGAAATTGCGGGGCAAGGTTGAGGCTTGAGTCGCCTTAGCCTCTCTTCCGCTTTCGGGAGAGGTACTGCAACGATCGTTCTCGCGACCTGATCGCCCCTCATCCGCCCTTCGGGCACCTTCTCAGCCTTGCACTCCCTTCGGTCGCCGCAAGCGGGAGAAGGGCACAACACGCCGCTGCTTTGAGCCCCTCTCCCGCTTGCGGGAGAGGGGTTGGGGTGAGGGCCACGAGACGGCACTCATCTTCACGCCCTAGGGGAACGAAGCCTCAGGGCGTCCGCAGCGAATCGAGCCAAGCCAACGACCCGACCTCGGACCGCAATCCCCCCAACGCGGCTTGAGCACCGGCTCCATTGTTTGCCACTAGCCTGCAACCACCGCCGCCACGGCGTGCCGGAGCAAGGGCCGTCCTGTGACGATCCACGCCGGCGGGATCGGGGTAATCCACTAAACTGTTGCTTCCCCCGTCACCGATACGTCCTGCCAAGGCACCGCCTGGGCGGACGCGAAGCGTCGTCGCCGCATTACGAACCACACCACCGAGAAGGAGATGCACATGAAAGGGATGGCCGCCGCCGCATTGTTGCTGGCACCGGTTATGGCTTGGGCGCAGACCGGCACGTGCCCGGACCTCAAGAACCCCGAGTTGAAGTGGAATCAGCGCCAAGGCGCCAACTACACGATCTGCTACCTCGAACTGCCCTCCAGCCTGGGCTCGGGCAGCGGCTTCGGCGTCTACCTGGGCAGCCGCACCTTCAAGCCGGCCAAGAAGGCCCGCGCCGAGAAGGGCACGGTCGGCGCGCAGCAGGTGCAGTGGTTCACCAAGCAAACGGTCAACAACGTGCGTCCGTTCTCGCGCGAAACCCTGGTCAACCTGCCGGGCGACAAGCCCAAGAGCAAGATCAAGGTCTACGTGTGGATCGACGCGGCCAGCGCCGAGCAGCTCAACGAGGGCTTCGCCCTGGCCAAGCAAGTCGCGGTGCAATAAGCGCGGCACGATGCGCGGCGGCCGGCGCGGCAACGCGACCGGCGCCGCCGCAAGCCGAAACAACAGACGCGCGCCACGCTTCGACGATGGCGCCGACGATTTCGCCGCCGCCGTCATGCGCGGTAACGCAGAACTGAGCGAAACTTCAGGCCTTCTCGGCCCACTCCCCCTGCAATGACCATCCTAGTCACCGGCGCGGCCGGCTTCATCGGCGCCAACGTCTGCAAGGCGCTGCGCGCGCAGGGCCGCGCTGTCGTCGGCCTGGACAACTACAACGATTACTACGATCCGCAAATCAAGCGCGACCGCGTCGCCGCGCTGTGCGCGGACGTGGACATCCGCGCGCTCGACCTGACCGACCGCGACGGTCTGGCCGCGTTGTTCGACGAATTCGCGTTCGAACGGGTGATCCACCTGGCCGCGCAGGCCGGCGTGCGTTACTCGTTGAGCAATCCGCACGCTTACGTCGACAGCAATCTGGTCGGCTTCGTCAACATGCTGGAACTGTGCCGCCATCGCGGCGTCCAGCATCTGGCCTATGCCAGTTCCTCGTCGGTCTACGGCGATTCGGCCACCCCGCCGTTTTCCGAAGACCAGCGCATCGACCAGCCGCGCTCGCTGTACGCGGCGACCAAGGCCGCCAACGAGCTGATGGCGCACACCTACGCGCATCTGTACGGCCTGCGCTCGACCGGCCTGCGCTTTTTCACCGTCTACGGTCCGTGGGGCCGGCCGGACATGGCGCCGCTGCTGTTCTCGCGCGCGGTGCTGGCCGGGCGGCCGATCGACGTGTTCAACCACGGCAAGATGCGCCGCGACTTCACCTACATCGACGACATCGTCGCCGGGGTGATCGGCGCGCTGGATCATCCGCCCGAGTCCGCCGGCGGCCATGAATCCGAGCCGCCGCACCGGGTGTTCAACCTGGGCAATCACACCCCGGTCGAGCTGGAGCGCTTCATCCAGGTCATCGAGACCGCCGCCGGCCGGCCGGCGCAAAAGGTCTACAAGCCGATGCAGCCCGGCGACATGGTCGAAACCATGGCCGACACCGCGCGCGCCCACGCCGCCTTCGGCTTCGAACCGGCCACGGCGATCGAACTCGGGCTGCCCCGGGTGGTGGAATGGTGCCGGGAGTATTTCGGCGACGATGCCTGACGTTGCCCCCTGAAACAGGCACTATCGGACCGCTTGGCGCCTTTTCGGGGTGGCGCCGACGGGGCGACGTGACCGCCGCCACACCGACATTTCTCCGACGTTCGCGCATTCATGCTCCCGCGGCCGCCTTGCTGCCCGGGCCGTTCACTCGCGCTGCCCCGAGGCTTAAGCTTTCCTGGCTTTCTGCTTGGCAGTAACGGTCCGGCGGCTCATCGTGCTTTAACGCCTCGATGGTTTCATCGCCCCGGTATGGATCGCGCCAGGACCGGACCCATCGGCGCGCCATCACTGCGCGCCGACAAGCCGGCGGGCTGAAATAGCCCGGCTCCCCAGCGCCACCCCGCATCACTCAAGAGCTTCGTACATGACGCAATCGCCGCAGCTGTCCGTCGTCGTCCCGGTGTTCAACGAACAGGACAACGTCGCGCCCCTGGTCCAGGAAATCGTCACCGCCCTGCGCGGGGTCGCCGATTTCGAGATCGTCTACGTCGACGACCACTCCCGCGACGGCACCCTGGCTGCGCTGGAAGCGTTGAAAACCGGCGTGCCGGAGCTGCGCGTGCTGCACCACGTGAGCCAGAGCGGCCAGAGCACCGCGGTGCGCAGCGGGGTCAAGGCCGCGCGCGGCGCCTGGATCGCGACCCTGGACGGCGACGGCCAGAACGACCCGGCCGACATCCCCAAGCTGCTGGCCAAGCGCGCCGAGTCCCCGGCGGAGGTGAAGCTGTTCGCCGGCTGGCGGGTCAACCGCCAGGATTCGGGCAGCAAACGTTGGGCGTCCAAGTGGGCCAACGCGATCCGCAGCCGCATGCTGCGCGACGACACCCCCGACACCGGCTGCGGGATCAAGCTGTTCGAGCGCGCCGCGTTCCTGGAGCTGCCTTACTTCGACCACATGCACCGCTACCTGCCCGCGCTGATGCAGCGCGCCGGCTGGAAGACCCTGAGCGTGCCGGTCAACCACCGCCCGCGCGGCGCCGGCGTGTCCAAGTACAACAATCTGGGCCGCGCCCTGGTCGGCATCAGCGACCTGCGCGGGGTGGCCTGGCTGATCCGCCGCGGCAAGCTCACTCAGATCGTCGAACGCTGAGGCAGCGCGCATGGACTTCATGAACTCGCCGATCGCCTGGCTGGCCTGGACCGGCCTGCACATGTCGCCGTGGAAGCTGATCGGCCTGGTCGGCGCGTTGATGTTCGGCGGGCGCTGGCTGGTCCAGTTCATCGCCAGCAAGCGCCACGGCAAGCCGGTGATCCCGCGTGCGTTCTGGTACATGAGCCTGGTCGGCAGCGCGATGACCCTGAGCTATTTCGTGTTTTCGCAGAAGCAGGACTCGGTCGGGGTGATCCAGAACCTGTTCCCGGCCTTCACCGCCGCCTACAGCCTGTATCTGGACATCAAGCACCGCGGCTGGAAGCGCGACCGCGCCGACCACTGAGGCGGCGCGGCGCTCAGTCGATGATCTGGCAGCCCGGCGGCAGCCCGACCCAGCGCGAACGGCGGTCGTCGTAGACCGACACCTGCGGCGGCGGGAAGTCCGGCTCGGCGAAGGCGCCGACCGCGACCGCGACGAACGCCTCCAAGCCTTCGGCCCGCCAGAACACGGTCGAGCCGCAGCCGGGGCAGAAACCGAAGCGGGCGGCGCTGCCGCTGTCGCCACGTCGCATGTATTCGTGCGACTCGCCCTCGATCGTCACCGCTTCGCGCGGGAACCGGGCCTGCCAGCCGAACGCGCTGCCGGTGCGGCGGCGGCAGCACAGGCAGTGGCAGACCGAGATCCGGACCGGTTCGCCCTGGCAATGGACCTTGAGTTGGCCGCAGTCGCAGGACGCTGTGCGATCGGTCATGGCGGCGCTCCGTGGCGGATGAGGCGGCCACTCTAGCCGCCGCCCGTCGCAGGATCCGAGCCGGCGCGCGCCCAGCCGGGCAAGTGCTTGATCGGCCTGATCTTTGCCGGCATAATGCGCGGCTCGCTGCGTCCGGCTGCCCTTAGGGGCATCACCGGGCGGCCCCGGAAGCGCGATTCCGGACCGCCACGTGCCGCGTGAATTCCTTACCTGTATCGCGCGGCGCCGGCCTTCGAAAGAACGCGGTGTCGGGGCCGCCGCCTCCCTGGCCAAGGGAAGCAAGACTCCTTTCGAGGTGCGTAATGTCCCGCGTATGCCAAGTAACGGGCAAGCGAACGACGACTGGCAACAACGTCTCGCATGCCATGAACAAAACCCGCCGCCGTTTCCTCCCCAACCTGCACGAGCGCCGCTTCTGGGTCGCCAGTGAGAACCGTTGGGTGAAGTTGCGCGTTTCCGCTCACGCCCTGCGCACCATCGACAAGAACGGCATCGATTCCGTCCTCGCCGAACTCCGCGCCCGCGGCGAAAAGATCTGAGGAGGATCGAACCATGGCTTCCAAGCGCGACAAGATCCGCCTGATCTCGACGGCGAACACCGGTCACTTCTACACGACCGACAAGAACAAGAAGAACACCCCGGCGAAGATGGAGGTCAAGAAGTATGACCCCGTCGTTCGTAAGCATGTGATCTACAAGGAAGGCAAGATCAAGTGAAGCAATGGCGCATTTGCGCATAGCGCAAATGCCTTTGCCATTGCTTCATCCCCGCGAAAGCGGGGATCCAAAGCCAAGAGCCTTCAGAAGCGAACCCGCCTACATGGCGGGTTTTCTTTTGCCTGATCGTTTTTCCATCGCCAGCGCCAACAACGCCCCCTTTGCAAAAGGGGGCTAGCGCCCGACGCATGCACGAGGGCTCATTCGACACTGGCGGCGCGGGGGATTTGCGGTGGTTGCGGCTAAGAGCAAATCCCCCCTGCCCCCCTTTTTCAAAGGGGGGAACAGCAACAGCAACTGCAACCGCAACTGCAACTGCAACTGCAACTGCATCAAAACCCCAAAAACCACTCCGACACCGCCGGCAAAAAATAATCCGGCGGCGAATGCCCAGGCATGTCGCCGCCACCGGAGTACTGCCCGCCCGCATACAAGGTCAGCCTCGCCTTGCAGCCACCGCCCTTGTACTGCCGCGTCTCCGGCAACCCCGCCGGCACCACATACTCGGCGGAACACCCTTGCCGCTGCCGCCAGAAATCGTTCTGCCGAATCCCGAACAAGCCATCGGGACTGGAATCGCCGAAATGCTCATCGGCCAGACCGAAGAACGTCCACACCGACGGGTCGCCCTTGCAGATCGAAGGATCGTTCGGCGTACCGAACCAAAACGGCGTGTTCGCCGCCACCGGCGCCACCGCCTTGAAACGATCGCCGAGAAAGCAGCCGACCACCGCGGCCATATCGCCGCCCCACGAATGGCCGGTGGCGAAGACCCGCTGCTTGTCCACCGCGTAGTTCGCCGCCGCCAGATCCAGCAGCTCGCGGGTGAACTGGATATCGGCATTGCCCTGATAGGGCGAGGCGTACGGCCCCATGCGCCAACCCTTCAGGCGCTCGCCGTCGTAATCCCAACTGTAGCGCTGGTCGGGATAGATGAAGATCGTGTCCTTCATCAACCGCTCCAGGCCGACCACCTTCGGCGGCAACCAACCGTTGCCGAACCAATCCTGCATTTCGCCGCCGGTGGTGTCGGTGCCGGCGAAGACCACCACCAGCCGATACGAACCGTCGCTGCGGTAGTTCTCCGGCAGGCTGACGAAGTAGCTTCTGCGTCCGCCGGCCGCATTGGAAAATTGCGTGGACAGCTGCCCGCTCGCGGGCGACTGCGTCGCCGCTGAGGCAGATTGCGTTTGCGCGATGCCCGGCCACGCCGCGCAGGCGAACGCCAAGGGCACTGCGAGCTTCAACACCGACTGGATCGGATTCATCGTTCGCCTCGATCGAAAGCGCATGAACAGCATGCGGGATGGATGGCCTGAACGCTCATCGGTGACCGCGTCGCCTGAGCCATCGCAGATGAAAGCGACGCATCGCGACGCGGAAAGAGCGGAATCCTTGCCGACCGCGCTCGGGAATTGCGCGATCATCGTGCCGGACGCAGTACGCGCCGTCTTGCGGCTGTTACGCGAGAATCATGCGGAAATCCGCCTAATCGGCTTGCGTTCATCGTCGCCATCGGCGCGCCTGGAAACGGCATTCGGCGCGCAACGCTCAGACGCCATCGCCGCGATGCGAAACGCGCGGACACGACGACGCCGAAGGCATCCGCCACCAAGCGGATGCCCTCGGCGAATAGCGAACCCCTCGCCTTACGGCACGGTGTTGTTGAAGAACGACTTCACCTGCGGCCAGATCAACTGCATCTTCACGCCTCGATTGGGCGCGGCCGCGTTGCAGTTGCCGCCGAAGTGATGCAAGGCCACTACCTTGTGCGACGACCGCGCCAGCACCGGCGAGCCGGAGTTTCCGCCTTCGGTATCGCAGTAGTAGCCCGCATCGGTGTCGGTGCCGTAACCGTCGGCATCGGCGTCGATGATCTTGCAACGGCCGCCGCCGTCGCGGTCGCTGACCACCGACAACTCCTTCATGCGCGTATCGGGATGGCCGCTGATGTACATCTCCTCGCCGACCACCGGCTTGCGCACGTCCAGGCTCAGATAGCCGAAGCTGGAAATGTTGGCGAAGTTCTTCACCGTCAGCAGCGCGTAGTCCAGCGTGCGATCGGTCTTGAGCAGCTTGTCGCCGGCCACCTTGGTCAGCGTGCCGCTGGTGGTGCCGCTGCAGGTGGTGGCCTGGTAGTTGAACCAGAACTCCGAACCGGCCACGTCGGCGGCGGTGGACAGGCAATGGTTGTTGGTGAAGATGCGGTTGTCCGCGCCCACGCGCCACGCGGTGCACCACTTGGTGCCGTTGAGCAGAATCAACGCGACCGGCTTGGAGCGCGCGACCGCGGTCGCGTCGCTGCTCGCGTAACAC
Source organism: Pseudomonas sp. CGJS7 (assembly GCF_036961695.1). Classification (NCBI taxonomy): domain Bacteria; kingdom Pseudomonadati; phylum Pseudomonadota; class Gammaproteobacteria; order Pseudomonadales; family Pseudomonadaceae; genus Pseudomonas; species Pseudomonas sp. CGJS7. The sequence goes on from NZ_JBAMDI010000033.1 coordinate 66,911, forward strand.
GCCACCGGGCGGCTGTCCTTGGTGCCGCAGATCGATTTGGTCGACGCGCCGTTGCTGAGCAGGCCCGCTTGGCTCAACTCGCCCATCAGCTCCTGCGGGAAGCCTTCGTCGTAACGCTCCACGCGCACGCCATGATGCGGCGCCCACGGTTCGGTCGGAGTGCCGGTCAGACGCAGCACCGCGGTGTTGCCGGCGATCGACATCGCGCCGAAGCGGCTCTTGCCGTCTTCGCCTAGCGAAGCATCGACGGTGTACCGGCCCAAATCGCCCTTGCGGTAACGATAGACCTCGGTGCGCTGAGGGTTGGACACTTCCAGCACTACGCCGGCCGGCAGATCGAACTGGGCGAAATGGACTTTGATGTAGGCGGCATCGGGCGTGCGGATGCTCACCGGCGCGGACCATGCCGACTTGGACAGGCCCAGATGCGCGCCCAAGCGAACATCCGCGGCGTGGCTCTGGCCGGCGCTCGGCGGCGTCGGGCGGGCCTCGCCGGCGAACGCCGGCGCGGCCAACAGACAAGCGGCGAGCGCGATCACGCGCGGCGCATGGCTTGCGATAGTCATGGTGTCTCTCCCTGTATGGCGATGCGGCGCTCACCGCGCGACCAACAAGGCCCGCAGGCGCCAGCGCAGAGCTTGCACAGCGCGGCGCGCGCACGGACGCGTGCGCAAGCGCCGATCGGGCGCGCAAACGTGATCGCGATCGGATTCGACCGGTGGATGTGCGGAACTTGAATCCGTGCCGCACTGCGGCTGTGCGCGAGGTGTGAACGCAGCGCGACGCAGCGGCCTGAACAGTTCATTCCACGAAACGAAAACCCGCCGTTTCCGGCGGGTTTTCGCGCTACGCAGCAGCGATGTCAGGGAATCACGCCACCGAAGTGGGTCGATACCTGCGGCCAGATCAACGACATCTTCGCGCCGGAATTGAAGCAACCGCCGAAGTGATGCAGCGCGATCACCTTGCTGCTGGAACGCGCGATCACCGGCGAACCCGAGCTGCCGCCTTCGGTGTCGCAGTAATAGCCCACATCGCTGTTGGGCGCGTTGCCGGTCACGCTGGGCGCATCGACCCGGCATTTGCCGCCGCTGTTCTGGGTGTCGGCGACGCTGAGCTCCTTCACCCGCCCGCCCGGATGGCCGGCGATGAAGATGCCTTCGTTGGCGACCGCGGCGCGCGGGTCCAGACCGAGGAAGCCGAAGCTGGAAATGGTGCTGAAGTTCTTCACCGTGAACAGCGTGTAGTCCAGGGTGACATCGGTCTTGAGCATCGCATCGCCGGCGACCTTGGTCACCGGCGCGGTGGCGGTGCCGGTGCAGGTGCTGCGCTGATAGTTGAACCAGAACTCGGCGCCGGACACGCCCGCGGCGGTGCTGATGCAATGGTTGTTGGTGAACATGCGGTTGCTCGAACTCACCCGCCACGCGGTGCACAGGCTGCCGCCGCTCATGACCGCGCGCGCGACCGGCTTGGAGCCGTTGAAGGCTTGGGTGTCGCTGCTGGAATAGCAGGCCGCGTGCTGCTTGTTGTTGGTGCCGCAGATGGACTTGCCGCCGACGTCGCCGCCGAGCAGACCTTCGTTCTGCAGATCCGGCAGCATGTCTTCCGGATAGCCTTCCAGATAGCGCGACACGCTCACCCCGTGATCGGCGCGCCAAGGTTCGCGCGCGGTGCCGACCAGACGCAGCACCGCGACCGGGCCGCTGATCGACATCGCCGAGAAGCTGGTCTTGCCGTCCTGGCCGAGATCGGCGGCGACGGTGTGCGGGCCGAGTTGCTGCGCGCTGTAGCGATACACCTCGCGGCCGTCGGGGCTGGCGACCTCCAGGGTCACGCCGGCCGGCAGCGAGAAGCGGTCGAAATGCACCTTGATGAAAGAGGCGTCGGCAGTGCGGATTTCGGCGCGTTTGATCGGCGCCTGCTTGGAGCCGGGTTGCGCGCCCAGACGCAGATCGACGTTGCGCTGATCGGCGATCTTCAGCGGCGCGGGCGCGACCGGTTCGGTCTGGGCGAAGGCGGCGATGGGCAGCGCCAGACACAGCGCGCTGGCCAGCAACGCGGGCACGAACGACTTCGAGTATCCGTACTTGCAAGATCCGTACTTCATTCGCTGTTCCCTCCTGGGATCGGTGACGACGGCGCGAAATCAACGGAAACGATGGACGCGCGCCTCCGCGCCGCGCGGGCGGCGGAGTGCGTGGCGATTGCTGCGCCGTGAGTGGTGGATTGAGGTGGCGCGCGCAAACGCGTCGGGTTCTGCGCGCGGGGCCGACACTGGCAAATACGCGGCGGCGAAACCGTGACCCCGGTGGATTCCGTCACGGCGCGGTGCGGAAGCTTGATGGTCCGCTCAGGTCGTGTGTGCGGGGCGTGGCCGGTGTTCAGGCGGTGGGCGTTGGCGATGGCGCGGGGCAGCACGGCGGGGCGGCCCTCATCTGCCCTTCGGGCACCTTCTCAGCCTTGCGCTCCCTTCGGTCGCCGCTAGCGGGACAAGGGAACAACGACGACGCTGCTTTAGCCCCTCTCCCGCTAGCGGGAGAGGGGTTGGGGTGAGGGCCCCGGAATGACGATCACTTTCGCGACCTGATCGCCCCTCATCCGCCCTGCGGGCACCTTCTCCCGCTAGCGGGAGAAGGGAACAACAACGCCGCTGCTTTAGCCCCTCTCCCGCTTGCGGCGCCCGAAGGGTGTGCAAGGCTGAGAGGGGTTGGGGTGAGGGCCGCAGGATGACGATGACTTTCGCGACCTGACCGCCCCTCATCCGCCCTGCGGGCACCTTCTCCCGCTAGCGGGAGAAGGGACAGGTCCGGCCCTCACCCCAAAGCCGTACACTCGTCCCACTTCACCACCCGAACCGCGCCCTTGATCCCAGGCTGGATCCTGCTGTTGGTATCGGCCGGCTACGTCGGCCTGCTGTTCGCGGTCGCCTACTACGGCGACCAGCGCGAACGCTCGCCGCGCGCGCGCTGGCTGCGCACGGCGGTGTACTCGCTGGCCCTGGCCGTGTACTGCTCCTCGTGGACCTTCTACGGCGCAGTCGGCACCGCCGCGCGCACCGGGCTGGGCTTCCTGCCAATCTATCTGGGCCCGCTGCTGATGCTGCTGTTCGGCTGGCGCATCCTGGAGCGGTTGGTGCTGATCTCCGGCGAACACCGGATCGTGTCGATCGCCGATTTCCTGTCTTCGCGCTACGGCCGCGCACCGGGCCTGGCCGCGCTGGTCGCGGCGGTCGCCTTGACCGCAGCGGTGCCCTACGTCGCGCTGCAGTTCAAAGCGGTGGCGATGAGCGTGGAGGTGTTGGCCGGCGTGCCCTCGGACTCGGGCTTGTTCGCCGACCCGGCGTTCTACGTGGCGATGATGCTGGCGGTGTTCGCGATTCTGTTCGGCACCCGCCGGGTCGATGCGACCGAGCACCACCACGGCATGGTCCTGGCGGTGGCGCTGGAATCGCTGGTCAAACTGATCGCGTTCATCGCCATCGGCGTGTTCGCGCTGATCCATCTGCCCGGATTGGGCAGTTATCCGGAACGGGTCGAGCAAGCCGCGCGAGTAGTGATGCAACCGGGCCTGCCGGCCGGATTCGCCACCCAGACGCTGTTAGCCTTCACCGCCATCGTCTGCCTGCCACGCCAGTTCCACGTCGCGGTGGTCGAATGTCAGGATCCCAACGATCTGCGTTCGGCGCGCTGGTTGTTCGGCGGATACCTGATCCTGATCAGCCTGCTGGTGGTGCCGATCACCCTCACCGGCCAGGCCATGCTCGGCGGCAGCGGGGTGTCGCCGGACACTTACGTGCTGGCCTTGCCGCTGCAACTCGATCAGCGCGCGCTGGCGTTGATGGTGTACATCGGCGGCTTCTCCGCGGCCACCGGCATGGTCATCGTGTCGTCGGTGGCGCTGTCGACCATGGTCAGCAACGATCTGGTGATGCCGTTGCTGTTGCGCAGCGGCGTGTTGCACGAGGGCGCGCCGCATCAAAGCCCGGGCATCGACCGGCAGGTGCTGTGGGTGCGCCGCGTCACCATCGTGCTGTTGGCGCTGATGGCCTACACCTACCACCGCGGCTCGATCGGCGCCAACGGTCTGGCCCAGCACGGTTTGCTGGCGTTCGCCGCGGTCGCCCAGTTTGCGCCGGCCTTGATCGGCGGCCTGTACTGGCGCGGCGCCAGCCGCTCGGGCGCGGTCGCCGGTTTGTTCGCCGGCACGGTGGTGTGGGTGTATACGCTGCTGTTGCCGGCGTTGGCGCGCGGCGGCTGGATCGGCGATGGCTGGATCGCCAACGGCCCGCTCGACCTAGTCTGGCTGCGGCCGGAGCAATTGTTCGGCCTGGTCGGTTGGGATGCGCTGACCCACGGCACGTTCTGGTCGCTGCTGTTCAACATCGGCGCGTTCCTGTTCGTCTCGGTGCGCCAGCGCCCGCGCCTGCAGGAGCAATTGCTGGCCGCGCCGTTCCTGGATCCGTATGTGCGCCGTCCCGCGCTCGGCCCGGGCGGCTGGGCCGGCAGCGTGCGCAGCGGCGAATTGCTGGCGCTGGCCGAACGCATCGTCGGCGAACGTCACGCGCGCCGCGCCTTCGTCGACTACGCGCGCCAGCAAGGCCGCGAATGGCAACCCGAACAACCGGCCGACCGCGCGCTGGCGCAATTCACCGAACGCCTGCTCGCCGCGGCGATCGGCGCGGCGTCCGCGCGCCTGACCTTGACCAGCGCGCTGCGCGGTTCGGGCATGGAACTGGGCGAAGTGGTGGCCTTGCTCGATGAAGCCAATCAGGAACTGCGCTTCAACCGGCAGGTGCTGTCGACCACGCTGGAGAACATCAGCCAGGGCGTCAGCGTGGTCGATCCGGAAATGCGGCTGGTCGCCTGGAACCGCCGTTATCAGGAGTTGTTCGGTTATCCCGACGGCATGCTCTACGTCGGCCGCCCGGTCGCCGATCTGCTGCGCTGGAACGCCGAGCGCGGCGAAATGGGCGCCGGGCCGTTGAACGAGGACAGCATCAACGAACTGGTGCGCCGCCGCCTGGCCCACTTGCGCGCCGGCGCGCCGCACGTGTTCGAGCGGGTGCGCGCCAACGGGCAAGTGATCGAAATGGTCGGCCGGCCGCTGGTCGGCGGCGGCTACGTCACCAGTTACAGCGACGTCACCGACTACAAACGCGCCGAACGCGCGCTGCGCGAGGCCAACGAAACCCTGGAGCAGCGGGTCGAACAACGCACCCAGGAAGCCGAGTCGGCGCAGCAATCCAAGACCCGCTTCCTGGCCGCAGTGAGCCACGACGTGCTGCAACCCCTCAACGCAGCGCGCCTGTTCACCACCGCGCTGCGCGAAAGCGACGACACCGCCGAGCAGCGCCGGCTGGCCGAACGCGTCGACGCCTCGCTGCGCGCGGCCGAGGATCTGCTCGACGGTTTGCTCGACATCTCGCGCCTGGACGCCGGCGCGCTGCGCCCGGAGCCGGCCGATCTGGATGCCGGCGAACTGCTGCGCGAACTGGCCGCGCAGTACGCGCCCAGCGCCGCCGGCCGCGGCCTGCAACTGCGGGTGCGCGCACCGCTGCAACCGATGCCGGTGCGCAGCGACCGCCGCCTGCTGCGCCGGGCCTTGCAGAACTTCCTCGCCAACGCGCTGCGCTACACCCGCGAAGGCGGCGTGTTGATGGCCGCGCGCGCGCGGCCCGAACAAGGCCGGGTCGAATTGCAGGTCTGGGACACCGGCCCGGGCATTCCCGAGCACCATCTGGAACAAATCTTCGATGAGTTCCGCCGCTTCGACCAACCCGGCACCGGCGGCGAACGCGGCCTGGGCCTGGGCTTGTCGATCTGTCAGCGCATCGCCCGCACCCTCGACCATCCGCTGCGGGTGCGTTCGCAGATCGGCTACGGCAGCGTGTTCTCGATCACGGTGCCGTGCGGACAAGCGCTGCGCCCGGCGGCGCCGCTGGAAACCGCGCATCCCGGCCTGGGCGATTCGCTCGCGGGCTTGCGCGTGCTGTGCATCGACAACGACCGCGAGATCCTCGACGGCATGCGCGCGTTGCTGGACCGCTGGGGCGCGACCGCGCTGTTGGCGGCGACCGTCGACGACGCGCTGGCCCTGCTGGAAAACAACCCCGACGTGGCCTTGGTCGACTACCACCTGCACGACCGCCTCGACGGCCTGGCCACCATCGACGCCCTGCGCGAACGCCTCGGCGCCCCGCTGCCGGCAGCGCTGCTGACCGGCGACGGCAGCGACGCGCTCAAGCTGGCCGCGCGCGAACGCGGCTGCCGGGTGCTGACCAAGCCGATCAAGCCGGCGTCGTTGCGGGCGTTTTTGGCGGCGCAGCGGCCGACGGCGCGGGTCTGAGGCATGCATCGATACTGCGTTGGCCGCGCCCCGCAACCATCCTCATCGCTAGCGCAATGTCTTCGTTCGCCGGATTGCTGATCGCCCTGTTCGCTGCGGCGCTCGGCTGCGCGTTGGCCTTCGCGTGGCGCGCGCGATCGCGTCATGACGACACGCCGTTGTCGCCGCTGCCGTTCGAAGCCGATCCGCCCTGGCATGAAGTACTCGGCGTCGCCCACGACGCCGATCGCGACAGCATCGAAGCCGCGCATCGAGTACGCCGCGATGAGCACGCGCCCGAACGCGTAGCGCGCCAAGGCGCCAAAGCGCGGCGGCAAGCGCACTTGCGGGTCATGCAGTTGGACCGCGCTTATGCGACGGCGATGCGCGAACTAGGGTTAGGGCGCACACGTATCGCCGACGGCGAGTGATCGGCGCGCTGGGCCGCTGCGCGGCCGCGGCGGCCTCAAGCCTCCTGCCAACTCAACTCCACTTCGCTGCCGGAAAGCAGGATATAGAATTCGAACGAGAATCCGACCGGATCGAGCGCGCCGGACAACTCGATCTTGCCCGGATCGATCTGTCGTTCGCGCGGCTTTCCGCGTCGATAAGCGGCTTCGATACGGCGCGCATCGGCGGCGCTCCAATACCGCTCGGCGATACCGATGATGCGTTCGACCGCCGCCTCGCGCGACGGCGCGGGCCGCCCCTTGGCGTAGATCAGCCGGACCGTGGTGCCCAGATCGACGCAGCCGCCGTGCGTTACCTGCACGGTCTCGCCGTTGCGCAAGCGCCAAGTCGCGGTTTTGTCGGCGGCATCGAGCCTCGCGCCGCCGTTGCGCGACGCCGCCTGTTGCAGGCGCTTGGCCAAATAGGCCTGATCGAAATCGCATTCGAGCGCCGGCTCTGCCGCCGCGCACGCCAGCGGCGACAACAGCATCAACGCGACCGCGCCGACGCTCATCGCACGCCCGATCTTGCCGAGTCCGCGGCTGCCGGCTGTGGCGATCATGGCCGCTACGATCAATCCGCCTCTTCCGGCGGCGGCACGATCGCCCCCGGATCCAAGGCCAAACGCCCGGCGATCAGCACCGCCTGGGTGCGGTTGTTGGCGCCGAGCTTGCGCAGGATCGCGGTCACGTGCGCTTTCACCGTCGCCTCGGACACGCCCAGTTCGTAACCGATCTGCTTGTTGAGCAGGCCCGCGCCCAGCATCTGCAGCACCCGGAACTGTTGCGGGGTCAGATCGCGCAGGCGCTGGGCGGCGTCGTGTTCTTCCGCGTTGGCGGCCGGCGCGGCCAGCGCCGCGGCCGGGGCCCAGCGGTCGCCGTCGAGTACGCGCGCCAAAGCTTCGCCCAGGGTGGCGGCGTCGGCGGATTTGGGGATGAAGCCGACCGCGCCGTGATCGAGCGCGCGGCGCATGGTCGCCGGTTCTTCGCGCGCGGACACCACCACGATGGGCAGTTGCGGATGCAGCGCGCGCAGGTGGACCAGGGCGCTGAAGCCTTGCGCGCCGGGCATGTTGAGATCGAGCAGCAACAGATCGGCGTCGGATTCGGCCTCGACCAGGGCGTACAGCGCGTCGACGCTGTCGGCCTCGCGCAAGGCCGCGTCGGGCAGCACCCTCGCCACCGCGCCGCGCAGGGCTTCGCGGAACAGCGGGTGGTCGTCGGCGATCAACAAAGTAGGCATGGGGGCGAGCCTGGTGGCGAAACGGTACTGCGAGGTTGCGGCGGCGCACGGCGGGGCATGGGCCGAGGATGCTTTCAGCGGAAATCTTACGGCCAACCGGGGTGTCGGCGGCTATTGGACGATGGGTGAAGGTGGCGCAATAGGGCCATGCAGCCCTATGAACGGCGTCTCAGAAATCCTTCGCGCGGGCTGCGGTCCGGGATGAGCGCGGCGGAGCGGCGGCTTTGGTATGGGCTGCGGCGCAAGCAGGTGTTGGGGGTGCAGTTTTATCGGCAGAAGCCGTTGTTGGGGTACATCGTGGATGTTTATGCGCCGGCTGCGGGGTTGGTGGTGGAGGTCGATGGGTCGCAGCATCTGACGCCGTTGGGGCTTGAGGCGGATGGGCGGCGGAGTGCGGCGTTGGGTTCGCTGGGGTTGATGGTGGTGCGGTTCGACAATTTGCAGGTGTTGCGGGAGACGGAGGCGGTGATGGAGGAGATTTATCGGGTGGTTGCGCGGCGGCTTCGGGGCTAAGAGCAAATCCCCCCTAGCCCCCCTTTTTCAAAGGGGGGGAACCCGAGGCGATGACGGATCCGTAACCACTGGCTTGCTGTTCCCCCCTTTGAAAAAGGGGGGCTAGGGGGGATTTGCTCTTACCCGCCCGACTATTTTCCAAGCCGCTCGTTGACCAAACTCTCCACCACCGACGGATCCGCCAAGGTGCTGGTATCGCCCAACTGATCCGGCGCATTCTCCGCGATCTTGCGCAAAATCCGTCGCATGATCTTGCCCGAGCGCGTCTTCGGCAGCCCCGGCGCCCACTGCAGATGATCCGGCGTGGCGATCGGCCCGATCTCCTTGCGCACCCACGCCACCAGTTCCTTGCGCAACTCATCGCTCTGCGCTTCGCCCGCGATCAAGGTCACGTAAGCGTAAATGCCCTGCCCCTTCAGATCGTGCGGGAACCCCACCACCGCCGCTTCGGCGACCTTGGGATGCGACACCAGCGCGCTCTCCACCTCAGCCGTGCCGATACGGTGGCCGCTGACGTTGATGACATCGTCGACGCGGCCGGTGATCCAGTAATAACCATCGGCATCGCGACGGCAACCGTCACCGGTGAAGTAATTGCCCGGATAAGTCTTGAAGTAAGTCTCGATGAAACGCGGATGGTCGCCGTAGACCGTGCGCATCTGCCCCGGCCAGGAATCGGTGAGCACCAGATTGCCCTCGGCCTCGCCTTCCAGCACGCCGCCATTGGCGTCGACCAAAGCCGGGCGCACGCCGAAGAACGGCTTGGTCGCCGAACCGGGCTTGAGGTCGATCGCGCCGGCCAGCGGCGTGATCAGGATGCCGCCGGTTTCGGTCTGCCACCAGGTGTCGACGATCGGGCAACGCGAATCGCCCACCACCTCAAAGTACCAACGCCAGGCTTCGGGATTGATCGGCTCGCCGACCGTACCGAGCAAGCGCAGCGACGCGCGCGAGGTCTTCTTGACCGGTTCGTCGCCGTCGCGCATCAGCGCGCGGATCGCGGTCGGCGCGGTGTAGAAGATCGTGACCTTGTGCTTGTCGATCACGTTCCAGAAGCGCGACACGTCCGGGTAGTTGGGCACGCCCTCGAACACCAGCGCGGTGGCGCCGTTGGCCAGCGGGCCGTAGACGATGTAGCTGTGGCCGGTCACCCAGCCCACGTCGGCGGTGCACCAGTAGACGTCGTCCTCGCGCAGGTCGAACACCGCTTCATGGGTGAACGCGGCGTAGGTCAGATAACCGCCGGTGGTGTGCAGCACGCCCTTGGGCTTGCCGGTGCTGCCGGAGGTGTAGAGGATGAACAACGGGTCTTCCGCGTTCATGCGCTCGGGCTCGCAGGTGTCCGGCTGGCCTTCGACCACCGCCTCGTACCAGCGGTCGCGCGGCATCTGCATGTCGACCGCGGCGCCGGTGTGACGGACCACCAGCACGGTCTCGACCGAGTTGGTGCCGGGTAGTTTCAGCGCCGCGTCGACGTTGGCCTTGAGCGGGATCTTCTTGCCGCCGCGCAGGCCTTCGTCGGAGGTGATCACCAGCTTGCTGGCGCAGTCGGCGATGCGGTCGGCGATGGAGTTGGGCGCGAATCCGCCGAACACCACCGAATGGATCGCGCCGACCCGCGCGCAGGCCAGCATCGCCACCACCGCCTCGGGAATCATCGGCAGGTAGATGGTGATGCGGTCGCCCTTCTTGACCCCGAGGTTGCGCAGGGCATTGGCCAGGCGGCAGACCCGCGCGTGCAGCTCGCGGTAGCTGATCGGCTCGGCCGGCAGGCTGGGATCGTCATGTTCGAACAGCAGCGCGGTCTTGTCGCCGCGCGCGGCCAGATGCCGGTCCAGGCAGTTGACGCTGGCGTTGAGCTCGCCGTCCTCGTACCACTTGATCCGGAAATCGTTGAGGTCGTAGTTGACGTTCTTGATCTTGGTCGGCGGCTTGAACCACTCCAGCCGCTGCGCGATGCGGCCCCAGAACGCGTCCGGGTCGGCGACCGATTCGGCGTACTGGCGCTCATAGTCTTCGCGTGCATACCGGGACTTGGCGGCGAAGGCCTCGTCGATGGGATAGACGCTGGCGGGGTGGCTCATGGACGGCTCCGGAAGGCTGGCGTAGTCGAAACAGGCAAGGGTGTTTTTATAGCGCAGGCGACGCCCGGCAGGTCTTGCCCGGTCGGTCCCGTGGCGCGCTCGAGGCCGGCGATGGACGCGGCGACGGCAGGATCGACAGTGTGCCGCATCGCAACAAACCTCGCTGAGGCCCCGGTTTAGACCTTGGTCGTAAGCCGCGCAGACAGGTTGCCGTTTTCGACCAATGGCGAATGGTGGCCGGCCGACGCCGGCGCGAGGCTGCCTGCGGCCGCACCGTTCGGGCGGCGTTCCTTGGGAGGGAATCATGACTTGCACTAGCGTGCTCACACGCAGCGCCGCGGCGCGCGCGACGATCCGGCGGCGACCGCTGGCCTGCGCCTTGCTGGTCGCGCTGATGCTGCCCGGCGTGGCCTTGGCCCAGACCGCGAAAGAAAAAGAACTCGAAGCGCGGGTGGTCGAACTCGAGCGCATGGTCCAGCAGTTGGTCTCGCAACAGCAGCAGGTCCAGACCCAGGTCACCGAGGTCAAGGCCGCGCAGGCCAGCGCGCCGGCGGTCGCGGCGGCGCCGGTCAAGAATCCGATCCAGGCCACCACCATCAGCACTGCCGGCAACCCGGGCACGCGTTTCAGCTACGGCGGCTTCATCAAGCTCGATTCCTCGGTCACCTCGACCAACGACGGCGATATCGCCGACGGTTCGGTCGGCCGTTTGTTCTACGTGCCCAAGGCCATTCCGGTCGGCGGCGGCAACGGCAAGGAAGGCAGCGCCGACACCGACATGGGCGCGAACTTCTCGCGCTTCTGGTTCGCCGCCGACACCGACCTGGAAAGCGGCGACAAGCTCAAGGGCTACCTGGAATTCGATCTGTTCGGCGGCGGCTCGACCGCCTTCACCGGCAACGAAATCGCCACCAACACTTATGCGCTGACCCTGCGCCACGCTTACGTGACCTGGAACAAGTGGCTGGCCGGTCAGACCTGGTCGAACTTCCAGGACGCCAACGCGCTGCCCGATACGGTCGACTTCCTCGGCCCGACCGAAGGCACGGTGTTCGTGCGTCAGGCGCAGTTGCGCTACACCAGCGGCCCGTGGTCGTTCTCGATCGAAAACCCGGAAACCGTCTACACCCCGTTCCGCGGCAACATGGCGCAAGTGGCCGGCGACGACGGCGCGGTGCCGGACGTGACCGCGCGCTACACCGCCAAGGGCGATTGGGGCCACTTCAGCGTCGGCGCCTTGGCGCGTCAGCTCAAGTACCAGGCCGGACGGGTCAACGATTCCAGTTCCGGTTATGGCCTCAGCGTGTCGGGCAAATGGAACCTCGGCGCCAGCGACGATCTGCGCTACATGGTCACCGCCGGCAGCGGCATCGGCCGCTATGTGGGCCTTGCGCTCAACAACGACGCGGTGCTCGACGGCGCCGGCGATCTGGAGAACATCGACCTGATCTCCGGCTTCGTCGGCTGGCGACACGTGTTCAGCCCGAAGCTGCGCGGCAACCTGTTCTACTCGCGCGCGCAGTACGACAACAACACCGCGCTCACCGGCCTTGGCATCACCAAGTCGGCGCAGTCCGCGCACGTCAACCTGATCTACACCCCGATTCCGAAGCTCGATATCGGCGCGGAGTACATCTGGGGGCAGCGCGAGATCGAAAGCGGCGACAAGGGCGAGTTGAATCGGTTGCAGACGCATGTGAAGTACAGCTTCTGATGGTTCGACGGGTGGGAGCGGCCACGTCGCCGCCCCCCGCTCGTCGTTCCCCGTCCCGTCATTCCCGCGAACGCGGGAATCCAGCGACTTCAAACGTTCTCGCACGAAAGGCACTGGACTCCCGCGTTCGCGGGAATGACGGGCTGGGGATTCGCCTCCAGCTCGAAGCTGGCATCGCAATCGAAGCACTAGAAACGCTAGATGCACTAGAAGAAATCAAAGCAACCCAAGCACTAAAACAAGCATGGCAACCCAACCCGCACTCGCTTTCGCATCCACAGCACCGGTTGACCAGAAGTAAATCTCGGCGGGCCACGACCCGCTCCTTCCCACTGTTCGGGGGAACAGATATGTCCAGCACCGCGACACAGGCGTCGCCCTCCAGCACGCCGCTTACCAAAGGTCACAAGAAAGTCATTTTCGCCTCGAGCCTGGGCACCGTGTTCGAGTGGTACGACTTCTATCTGTACGGCTCGCTCGCGGTCATCATCGGCAAGCAGTTCTTCGGCGGCTTGAACGAGACCAGCCAGTTCATCTTCGCCCTGCTCGCGTTCGCCGCCGGTTTCGCGGTGCGGCCGTTCGGCGCGCTGGTGTTCGGGCGGCTGGGCGACATGATCGGACGCAAGTACACCTTCCTGGTCACCATCGTGCTGATGGGCCTGTCGACCTTCCTGGTCGGCATCCTGCCCAGTTACGCGACCATGGGCATCGCCGCACCGGTGATCCTGATCGTGCTGCGCCTGGCGCAGGGCCTCGCGCTCGGCGGCGAATACGGCGGCGCGGCCACCTACGTCGCCGAGCACGCGCCCAACGGCAAGCGCGGCCTGTACACCAGCTTCATCCAGACCACCGCGACGATCGGCCTGTTCCTGTCGCTGATGGTGATCTGGGCCTGCCGCAACTGGCTGGGCAAGGACGACTTCGAAGCCTGGGGCTGGCGCATCCCGTTCTGGTTCTCGGTGTTGCTGCTCGGCGTGTCGGTGTGGATCCGCATGCAGTTGGCCGAGTCGCCGCTGTTCCAGCAGATGAAGGCCGAAGGCAAGACCTCCAAGGCGCCGATCACCGAGAGCTTCTTCTCGCGCAACGGCAAGATCGCCCTGCTCGCGCTGCTCGGCGCGACCGCCGGTCAAGCGGTGGTGTGGTACGGCGGCCAGTTCTACTCGCTGTTCTTCCTGACCAAGACCTTGGGCATGGACCCGAATCAAGCCGACATCTTCATCGCGATCGCGTTGGCGCTGGCGACCGGCGGCTTCATCCTGTTCGGTTGGCTGTCGGACAAGATCGGGCGCAAGAAGATCGTGCTGGCCGGTTGTTTGATCGCGGTGTTCACCTACTTCCCGGTGTTCAAGGCGCTCACCCATAACGTCAACCCGGCGCTGGAAGCCGCGGTCGCGGCGTCGCCGGTCACCGTCACCGCCGATCCGCAGCGTTGCGCGTTCCAGTTCGACCCGGTCGGCAAGGCCGCGTTCAAGCAATCCTGCGACGTGATCAAGTCGGCGCTGGCCAAGAAGGGCGTTCCCTACAACAACGCGCCCGGCGCGGCCGGCAGCGTCGCCACGGTCAGCATCGGCGCGGCGTCGTTGACCAGCTTCGAGGGCGAAGCGCTCGACAGCGCGGCGTTCAAGGCCAAGTCGGAGGAATTCGGCAAGCAATTGAGCGAAGCGTTGAAGACCGCCGGTTATCCGGCCAAGGCCGATCCGGCGCAGATCAACACGCCGATGGTGATCGTGCTGCTGACCTTCCTGGTGCTGTTGGTGACCATGGTGTACGGGCCGATCGCGGCGTGGCTGGTCGAGTTGTTCCCGACCCGGATCCGCTACACCTCGATGTCGTTGCCGTATCACATCGGCAATGGTTGGTTCGGTGGGTTCCTGCCGTTCACGGCCTTCGCCATCGTCGCCGCTACCGGCGATATCTACAGCGGGTTGTGGTATCCGATCGTCGTCGCGGCGATGACTGTGGTGATCGGGGCGTTGTTCTTGCCGGAGACCAAGGATCGGGATATCACCGCGTAAGCGGGTGGGCTTGATTCGATGAAACTGCGCCGGCCTTGAGCCGGCGTAGTTTTTTGGGGCAGGTGGTTGGGATCGCGAATCGATAGGGCGATTAGCCTTAACGCCTCTCACCTATCGTCATCCTCGCGAAGGCGGGGATCCAGAGACTTCAGAGATATGTCGCGATAGAGCCCTGGATCCCCGCATTCGCGGGGATGAAGAGCAAGAGCGAATCCCCCCTAGCCCCCCTTTTTCAAAGGGGGGAATCCTTCGGTGGGGTTTAGTTGGGGGCGGGTGTTGTTTTGGGTACCGAATTTCTGGTCGCGCAGTACGATAGACGCATGGCCGATTTGCCCGCCCTGCTGCGCGAGATCCGCGCCTGCACCGTCTGCGCGGCGCAGTTGCCGCATGCGCCGCGGCCGGTGCTGCAGGCCGATGCGCGGGCGCGGATTCTGATCGCGGGGCAGGCGCCGGGACGCAAGGTGCACGAGTCCGGCATTCCGTTCGACGACGCCAGCGGCGAGCGTTTGCGCGATTGGCTGGGGCTGGATCGGACGAGGTTCTACGATGCCGCGCGCGTGGCGATCGTGCCGATGGGGTTCTGCTACCCTGGCAAGGGCAAGTCCGGCGATCTGCCGCCGCGCCCGGAATGCGCGCCGACCTGGCAGGCCAAGTTGTTGCCGCATCTGCGCAACCTGCGGCTGACCCTCGCGGTCGGCCAGTACGCGCAAGCGCGCCACTTGCCCGCCGCGGCGTCGCTGACCGCGGCGGTCGCCTCATGGCGCGAACACTGGCCGAGTCTGCTCGCGCTGCCGCACCCCAGTCCGCGCAACAACCTGTGGCTGAAGCGCAATCCGTGGTTCGAACGGGAACTGGTGCCGACACTGCGCGAACGCGTCGCCCAGGTATTGGCCGAGTAACGCTTACTGGTACACGAACTTGGGCATCTCCCACTCGTAGCGGATCGCCAGCAGCCGGAAGGCGAAACCGGCGCCCAGGCAAGCCAGCATCGCCGCGTTCTCGGCCACGCCCAGACGCAGCAGCAACAGATACGCCACGCCGGTCAGCAACGAGATCACCGCGTACAACTCGCGCTGGAACACCAACGGAATCTCGTTGCACAGCACATCGCGCAGCACCCCGCCGAACGCGCCGGTGAGCATGCCGGCGATCACCACGATCGCCGGCTGGTGCCCGCCCTCGCGCGCGACCGTGCAGCCGATCAGGGTGAAGGCGATCAAACCCAGCGCGTCCAGCCACAGGAACGCGCGGCGCAGATAGTGCAGCTTCTTGGCCAGGAAGGTCGCCGCGATCGCCGCGCCGATGGTGTAGGCCAGGTACTCGGGATGGCGCACCCAGCCCAGCGGGTAGTGACCGAGCACGATGTCGCGCAGCGATCCGCCGCCCAGCGCGGTGACGCTGGCGATGATGACCACGCCGAACAGGTCCATGCGCCGACGCCCGGCGGACAGCGCGCCGGTCATGGCTTCGGCGCTGATGGCGATGAGGTAGATGATTTGCAGCAACACGGCGGAACTCCGTCGGACCAACACGGGGGAACCGCGGCGACGGCGACGAAAACGAACGGGCGTGAGCGATGGCAGCCACCGCATCGCGCGCGCGAACGCGCGGCATCCGCCGCGCATCGCACAGTCGTCTCCGAGGCCTGAGCCGCGGCGCCGCTCCCGCTGTCCTTTTACCTGAGAGTTTGGGCGGCCCGACGCTCGCGCCGGCGGCCGCTTGCCCCTTCGGTGGGCCGCATGGCGGCCTCTCTCCAGATCGGCGATGTCGTTGCAGTGTTCCGGCCTGACGGCCGAGCCTGAGCGATTATGGGAGCCTGCGCCTTCGGCGGCCTGCGGGCCGGCGCCACTCTTCTGCGAACGGGCGCATGGTAGCAGTTAGCGAAGATGCGGACTTCACGAAAACCCGCCCTTGGCAGCCCGAATACCGAGCGGCGACCTGAAGCCCCCTGTAGGAGCGGCGCGAGCCGCGACCGCGACACCGCACAAACGACGCAAGCCCGATGTCGCGGTCGCGGCTTGTGACCGAAGGAAATCCCTGTGGGACGCCGCTCCTACATTCGGACATCCATCAACGCGGCGGCTCGGAATCGGCCAAGGCCTCGACCATCGATTGCTCCAGCGAACGGCGCGGATCGGCGCGGATCGCATCGAGCTCATCGGCCGACCATTGGCGACGCAAACGCCCGTCCATCAACAGCACCGCGCGGGTGATGAACCGCTCGGCCACGTCCAGCGAATGCGTCGCCAGCAGCACCGTGGTGCCGCGCTCGCGCGCGAGCTGTTGCAGGTGCCGCTTGAGCGCATAAGCGCTGAGCGGGTCGAGCCCGTTGAGCGGCTCATCCAGCACCAGCAGCGGCGGTTCGCCGAGCAGGCCGAGCGCGATCGCCAGTTTCTGCCGCGTGCCCAGCGAGTATTGGCCGATCCGCCGATCCAGCATCGGCGTCAACGCCAAGGTGTCGGCCAGCGCCAACGTCGCTGCCGGTATCTCGCTCAACTCGCGCGCGCCGGCGAACAGACGCAGGCATTCGCGCCCGCTGAGCAGCGGCGGCAAGCGCGCCGGATCGACCGCGAAGCCGAGCAAGCGCTTGGCCGGCAGCGGCGTGCGCGCGATGTCGTGGCCGCCGATCAGCACCTGCCCGCCGCTCGGCCGCTGAATGCCGGCCAGGCAATGCAGCAAGGTGGTCTTGCCCGAACCGTTGGGGCCGATCAAGGCGGCGAATTCGCCCGCCGGCAGGCTCAGATCGATGCCGTGCAACACCGCATGCTCATCGTAGCGGTGCTGCAGCCGGCGCAGTTCCAACATCGCGGTCATCGCGGCGCGCCCCGATGGAAGGAACGCAGCGCCGGCAAGCACAGCACCGCCAGTATCGCCAGCAACACCGGCGCGGCGCGCCAGCCCAGCGACAACAGCGCGGCGCCGGCCGCGGCGAACGCCGCCGCGCAAGCGAACGCGAACGCGGGATAGCGCCAGGCCGCGCGCGCCAAGGCATGCGGCGCGCGCGCGGTGCTGGTCAACAACCTTTCCGCATCCGCGCTCGCCTCGGCGCAGGCCTGCACCACCAGACTGAACCAGGCCAGGGCGATGGCGATCAGCAACACGCCCGCGCCGCTGGCCGCGCCGGTGGAGCCGGGCATGGCCAACAGCACCGCGCCGATCATCCACGCATGGCCGCCGCGACGCCAACGCAGCAACGCTTCACGGCGTTGCCAATCGCTGACGTGCGGCAGCCGCGCGTCGTCGAGCCAAGTCAGACCGAACAACGGCTGGCGCGCGCCTTCGCGCATGCGCCGGGCCGGATGCCGGCGATGGCGCAGCGCGGAAATCAAACCGAGCGCGGTGCCGAGCGCCACGCCCGCGATCAGAATCGCGCCGGCGCCGCGTTGGGCCTGGCTATCGCCGCCGAGTACGGCCAGCGCCAAGGCCACCACCAGCATCGCCGCCAATCCGGCGATCAGCGTCAGCATTACCAAGGTACGAGTGGCGCGCGCCGGTTCGATCGGCGCGGCCGCCCACCAGCCGTGGCGGAGGGTGTCGTCCAGCGCGATCAAGCGCCCGCGCGCCAAGCCATAGGCGAACACCAGCGCCAGCAGTCCGAACGGCAACGGCAGTTGCGCGATCAAGCGCGGCAGCGCCGCCGGCAACGCGGCGGCTTCCGCGCTCCACAGCCGCAAGCACACCACCGCGGCGACGCCCAAGGCCACCAGCGCCGCGCGCATCCGCCAGCGACGCCAACCGCCGCCGCGCGCGAGCGCGAGGCGTGCTTCGTGGATCCAGGGATGCAGCAACATCGGCATGCGCATGCGCCGGGCAGTGAACTGACCCTATCGTCATTCCCGCGAACGCGGGAATCCAGTGCCTTTGGTCGCGCATCCGCGCGGCCGCCAGCGCGGCCGACGACGATTCAGCGCTGGCCCGCCACGCAACGCCGCAACAGCGCCGCATCCAAAGCCACTTCGCCGGCCCAGGCCTGCAAGCCGGCCCAAACCCGCTCGATCGCCGCCGTCACCGCCGCCTCATCGCTCAGATCGCCCTGGGCGACCAACTGGAACAAGGCCAGGGTGCCGTCCGGCGCGGGCAGATCGGCGGCTTCGTCGAACATGCTGCCGGCCGATACGAATACGTGCCGT
Source organism: Pseudomonas sp. CGJS7 (assembly GCF_036961695.1). Classification (NCBI taxonomy): domain Bacteria; kingdom Pseudomonadati; phylum Pseudomonadota; class Gammaproteobacteria; order Pseudomonadales; family Pseudomonadaceae; genus Pseudomonas; species Pseudomonas sp. CGJS7. Next base: position 85,386 of record NZ_JBAMDI010000033.1, read on the forward strand.
TCGGCCAGGCCGATCAGGCAGGCCAGATCGTAGGCGAAGCCGCCGGCCAGCAACGCCAGCGGCTTGCGCGCATAGCGATTGCGCAGCTTGCCGAGGGTCTCGTACAACTCGCCGACCACCACCTCGGCCATCGCCTGATCGACCTGCGCATCGTCGGGATGCGCGGCCAGCGAGCGCAGCGTTTCCACCAGCGTGCCGTGGTCCGGCGCGATCCACAGCGCGCGCGCGTGCACGAACTGGCCGTGGCTCACGGCCCAGTGCTCATCGACCTCGCGCGCGTAGGCCTCCACCGCGGTGCGCGACATCAGATTGACCTCGGCCTTGCCGCGGCCGTGCACCCACTCAAGCGACTCGTCGAAGTCCTCGCCGAACGCGCCGTCGTCGAGCACCGCCCACAGTTCGATGTCCGAGTACGGGCCGTCGCTGTCGCGCGCGGTCGAGCCGTACAGCGCCACCGCGAGCAAGCGCTCGCCGTGGCGGCGGCGCAGTTGTTCGACCACTTCGTCGATGAGTTCGCGGCGGTGCTCGCCGGCGACCGATTGCGGGCCTGCGAACAGATCGTCCAGTTCGCCTTGGGGCAGTGCGTATTCCATAGCCGGTTAGTAAACACCGGCGATCGCGATGCGGCAATCGCGCGATCCGGGCATTGCGACGCGTGCCTGGGAATCGACGCGACGCGCTGCGCACCGGTTGCGCGCGCGCAGCGACGTCAAGCGCTTATTGCGGCGGCGAAGCCAGTTCGCGCGCGTCGAGCCAACCGTCGTGGTTGCGGTCTTGCTTGCGGAAACGTTCGGCCAAGGTCTGCCGATGCTGCTCGCGGGTCAACGCCGATCCCGCGCCGCGCCCGCGCGCCGGTTGTTCCTGCGCATCGAGCACGCCGTCGTGGTTGGCGTCCATCGCATCGAAGGCGTAGCTGAGCCAATCCTGGTACTCGGTCAGCGAAATCTTGCCGTCGCCGTCGACGTCCATGCGCGAGAGGTAGTCGCCGGTGGAAGTCACGACCTGCGCGCCGGCGACCGCCGGGCACAAGCACAGACAAAGGCGGAGCGCGAAGGCAATCGGTCGCTGGCGCATGGCGGATCGGCGGCGGGGGATGGCGCAGCCTGACGCGGCGGCGCGGCGCAAGCAAGGGGCGCGCGCGGACCCGGCGAAGCGGACCCGGTAAAAACGCCGCGCGGCCACCAGGGCCGCGCGGCGCCGGGGATCAGCTGTCGTCCATGCAGCAAGCCAAACGGGTGCCGCCGAACTGGCAACCGGACTTGGGCGCGCAGCCTTCGGCGTACTTGTTATCGGCCTGGGCCGCGCCGAAACCGATACCGGCGGCGAACACCGCCGCCAACAGCAAATACTTGATGCGACGACTGGATTGCGACTTCATCGATTCTCTCCTTGTGAACGACGATGGCCGGACCGACGCGCGGCCGGCCGTATTCCTTGCAGGTCGTCGAAGCCGAACTTATTCGGGCACGCAGCAGAACGCCCAGCCGCCGCCGAAATCGCAGCCCGGCCAGGGCTGACAGCCGAAGCTGTCGCCGTTGTCGGCATGGGCCATGCCGAAACCGGCCGCGGCGGCGAACACTGCGGCGAACACCATGGCGTTGTAGCGTTTCATCCTGAACATCTTCATCGCATTTCTCCTTGATGGATGCGCGCACCGGCGACCGTCCGCGTTGTGCGAACGCGCCGTCGGGTGGCGATTGCGCCGGGCCGTCCGGACCGGCGGCCTACTGTGCGCCGCGCTGGCGCGTCGATCCGTTACCCGCATCCGGTTTTGCGGCTGCCGGCACAATAAAAAACCCGCGCATCGCTGCGCGGGTTTTTCCATCGCCGCCGGGGCGTGGGCTCAGTAGCGCGCCGGCGCCAGCGCGTAGCCCTTCAACCGCGCCGAGAACGCCTGCAGCGCGTGGATGCCGCTGGCTTCGGCCTCCACGCACCAGGCGTGCAGACGTTGCAGGGTGGCTTGCGCGTCGTGCGAACGGTCGTCGAGCACCTGCGCCAGACGCTGGCGGAAATCGGCCAGGGTGGCCATACGCGGGCGTTCGTCGACCCAGTTCTGCAAACGGGTGCGGGCGCCGTCGTCGAGCCAGCGGCCGCCGTCGGCCAGGCCCTTGCGCAGGCGGCGCGGCAACGAGCGCATGCGGTCGCCGGCGTTGCCGGCTTCTTCGCGCAGCGCCGGCAAGGTGACGTTGCGGTAGTAGTCGGTCATCGCCTGGAAGCGGATCGCCAGCAGCGCCTTGAGCGTTTCGCTGTCGGGCATGGCGATGTTGGGGCGCACGTCCAGCGACGGCGCCACCCGCAGCACCTTGGCCAGGCGCAGCACGCTCAGGCCGCGGATCACCGTCCAGCCGATATCGAACTCCCACTTGCGCAGGGCGAACTTGGCCGAGCTGGGGAACGCGTGGTGGTTGTTGTGCAGTTCTTCGCCGCCGATCCAGAAGCCCCACGGGGTCAGATTGGTCGCGGTGTCGGTGGTTTCGAAATTGCGATAGCCCCACCAGTGGCCCAGGCCGTTGACCACGCCGGCGGCCCAGAACGGAATCCACACCATCTGCAGCGCCCAGATCGCCACGCCGGCGGCGCCGAACAGGGCGAAGCTCAGCACCAGCAGCAGCACCGGGCCCATGGTCGCGTGCGGGGTGTAGAGCTTGCGTTCGATCCAATCGTCCGGGCAGCCCTTGCCGTACTTCTCGATGTCCTCGCGCTCGGCGCGCGCTTCGCGGTACAGCTCCACGCCGCGCCACATCACCGTGTCGATGCCCTTGAACTGCGGGCTGTGCGGGTCTTCCTCGGTCTCGCACTTGGCGTGGTGCTTGCGATGGATCGCCGCCCACTCCTTGGTGATCATCGAGGTGGTGAGCCAGGTCCAGAAGCGGAACAAGTGGGCGAGCGCGGGATGGAAATCGACCGAGCGGTGCGCCATCGAGCGATGCAGGTACAAGGTCACCGACATGATGGTGAGCTGGGTCACCACCAGGAAGTACCCGGCCAGCTCCCAGAAACTGGCCTGGGCCAATCCGCCGGCGAGGAAATCGATCAGGGACGTGGGCATTGCGGACTCCGGGAGCGGCGGTGACGACGGCCCGCGCAGGGGCCTTGGCGGCAATTAAAGGACAGTTGTATAGCGAATGATGCCACTTTCGGGCGGCCGTTCGCGCCGGTACGGCAGCGGGCCCGGCGCGCGGGCTTGTGATGGGGTCGTAGATTCCAACGGGCAAGGCGCGGGGAACCGGGCGGTTCAGGGGTGAGGTGAATGGTTAAGGGCTACGGGCCGACGCCGGGCGTCGCGGGTT
>NZ_JBAMDI010000330.1:0-433 GCF_036961695.1 Pseudomonas sp. CGJS7
ACACCTGGGGCGCGGCCTGCCGGACTACATGGTGCCGAACCAGTGGCTGGCACTGGACAGCCTGCCGCTGTCGCCCAATGGCAAGCTCGACCGCAAGGCCTTGCCACGCCCGGACCAGACCGTCAAGGCTCGCGACTATCAGGCGCCGGCCACACCGACCGAAATCGCCCTGGCCGAGATCTGGCAAACCGTGCTGGGCGCAGGCCCGGTGGGCGTTACCGAGAATTTCTTCGCCCTGGGCGGCGACTCGATCATGTCGATCCAGGTGGTCAGTCGTGCGCGACAGGCCGGGATCCATATCACGCCCAAGGCATTGTTCCAGCACCAGACCGTGCAGCGCCTGGCGGCCGTGGCCCAGCTCGGGGAGGCGGTGGTGCCACGTATCGACCAGGGCCCGGTGACGGGCAGCGCGCCGCTGCTACCGTTCCAGCAA
>NZ_JBAMDI010000331.1:0-429 GCF_036961695.1 Pseudomonas sp. CGJS7
CTGTCGTCCGCGCCGGCGGCGACGCCGGTGACGCGGCGGTTGCCGACGTTGACCTCACCGGTGGCGGTGCCGCCGACCAGGTACGCTGCGTTGCCCAACGACGCGCCGTTAGCGACCGAACCCGCGCCGAGCGCGACGCTCCCGGCATGGCTGGCCTGAGCGTTGCGGCCGATGGCGACCGCATCCGCCGCCGAGCTGACGGCGTTGTAGCCGAGCGCGGTGGAACCGGCGACCTGCGCGTGCGCATCGTCCTGAGCCAGGCCGGTGTCGTTGGTGCGGGCATAACGGGTACCGCTGCCGTTCTGCTGCACATACACCGGATCGGTCGGGCCGACTTGGTTCTGCAGGTTGGTGATGGCGCCTTCGTTGTTGGTGACGCGGTTGTCGAGGTTGGTGATGTTGCCCTCGTTGGTGGTGACGCGGTTATCC
>NZ_JBAMDI010000332.1:0-429 GCF_036961695.1 Pseudomonas sp. CGJS7
CGATAACCGCGTCACCACCAACGAGGGCAACATCACCAACCTCGACAACCGCGTCACCAACAACGAAGGCGCCATCACCAACCTGCAGAACCAAGTCGGTCCGACCGATCCGGTCTACGTGCAGCAGAACGGCAGCGGTACCCGTTATGCCCGCACCAACGACACCGGCCTGGCTCAGGACGATGCGCACGCCCAAGTCGCCGGTTCCACCGCGGTCGGTTACAACGCGGTCAGTTCGGCGGCAGATGCGGTCGCGATCGGTCGCAACGCGCAGGCCAGCCATGCCGGCAGCGTTGCTTTGGGTGCGGGTTCGGTCGCCAACGGCAGCACGCTCGGCAACGCGGCGTACCTGGTCGGCGGCACCGCCACCGGCGAGGTCAACGTCGGCAACCGCCGCGTCACCGGCGTCGCCGCCGGCGCGGAGGACAC
>NZ_JBAMDI010000333.1:0-424 GCF_036961695.1 Pseudomonas sp. CGJS7
GAGCGTTGTTGCTCAGGGTCACGACCAGGTCGTGAGCCAGGGCGGTGTTGATGTGCACGGTGAACGTCGGTTTGACGTTCTCGGCCACCGAAGTCTGGTCAGCAGTAATAGTGACTTTGACGATGTCGCCTTCGTTGCCTGGGGTGCCTGGCTCGTCGGTCACCTCGGTGCTGACCGGGGTCTTGTCCAGGTTCAGGTTTTCGAACTTCCATGCATCTGCGCCGCTGACCGCGTCGATGGCATTGACCACCGGCGCGTTGGTGCCGACATAGACGTTGTCTGGTGCTGCTACAGTCGCCGAACCGGTGGTGCTGTTGGCTGCCACGACGACAGTGGTGCCGTCGGTCAGCTTGAAGTACAGCTCCGAGTGGTTGTTGATCGGCAGGCCGTCTTTGTTGGTCAGGGTGATGGTGTAGGTGATCTC
>NZ_JBAMDI010000334.1:0-421 GCF_036961695.1 Pseudomonas sp. CGJS7
CATAGGCGTCGTAGCGGAACTTCACGCTGTAGCCCATGGCGTCCGTGCGTTCGACCAAACGGCCGCTGGGGTCGTAGCGAAATTGTAGGGTTTTCTGTGCAGGGTCGATATAGCGCGTCAGCTGACCGGCAACATCGACCTCATAGCGGTCAATGCGGCCGTCCGGGCGTTCGCTTTCGACCAGATAGCCACGTGCGTCGTAGCGGAAGTGGGTGTGTTCACCCCGGGCATTGATGCTTTCGCGCAAGCGGCCATGGGCGTCGTAGTGATACAGCGTCTGGGCATTGCTGCAGTCGCGGTAGCTGAGCAACTGACCGCACGTGTTCCAGCTCAGGTACTTGCTCTTTTCGAGGGCATCGGTGACCTGGGTAACACGGCCTTCCGGGTCGTATTGGTACTGTGTCTCGCGCCCCAGCGGGTC
>NZ_JBAMDI010000335.1:0-419 GCF_036961695.1 Pseudomonas sp. CGJS7
CGGCAGTGCCCAGTTCGGTGCCGTCGGCAGCCACGATGCGCACGGTGCTGCCCGGTTCGGCGCGGCCGGTGATAACGCTGCCGTCCGCGCTGACCGCCAGTTCGGTTGGGGCGGCAGGGGCGGTGATGTCGGGCGCGGTGATTTGTGCGGGCAGCGAGGAAACGCCGCCGTCATCAATGGCCACCACGTCCAGCAGTTCGCCGTTGGCCTGTGGCGGGTCGAGGGTGACGGTGAAGCTGCCGTCGGGGCCCGCCACCACACTGCCAATCAGCGTGCCGTTGGCGTCATGCACTTCCACACGGGTGCCGGCAGGTGCGGTACCGCTGATGCTGCTGCCGTCTTCGGCGAATACCAGGTCGCTGGGGCTGGCAGGCGCAGTGGTGACCGGGACTTCGAATTGCAGTGCCGAGGAAGCGTTG
>NZ_JBAMDI010000336.1:0-358 GCF_036961695.1 Pseudomonas sp. CGJS7
ACCCAACGGCAAGCTCGACCGCAAGGCCTTGCCTGCCGTGGATGCTGCCCTTGTGCAAAAGGTCTATGAGGCACCGGCCAATGCGCGGGAGCACCGTCTGGCCGCAGTCTGGGCCGATGTGTTGCGCCTTGAGCGGGTCGGGGTGAGCGACAACTTCTTCGAGCTTGGGGGCGATTCCATCGTCTCGATTCAGGTCGTCGGACGTGCGCGCCAGCAGGGCCTGCACTTCACGCCCAAGGAGCTGTTCCAGCACCAGACCGTGCGCGGCCTGGCAGCGGTGCTGCGCGAAGGCGAGGGAGCGGTGAAGGCCGAGCAAGGTCCGCTGCTCGGGGGCATGCCATTGCTGCCGTTCCAGCAG
>NZ_JBAMDI010000337.1:0-345 GCF_036961695.1 Pseudomonas sp. CGJS7
ACGGTCAGCGATTTCCCGCTGACGGCGACCGGCCCGAGCACCATCACCGGCACCAGCGGTTCGGCCACGGTGACCAACGCATCGGTCAGCGCGGGTGCGTACACCCTGTCTGAAACCAACCAGCCCGGTTACACCGCCGGCACGTATAGCTGCGTGCTCAACGGCGGTGCGGCGGTTTCGGCCAATTCGATCACCCTGGCCGGCGGCGACAATGCCACCTGCACGATCGATAACAACGACCAAGCCGCGACGCTGACCCTGGTCAAGACGGTGACCAACGACAACGGCGGTACCGCCACGGTCAGCGACTTCCCGCTGACGGCGACGGGTCCGAGCACCATCACC
>NZ_JBAMDI010000338.1:0-335 GCF_036961695.1 Pseudomonas sp. CGJS7
TAATGCTTCGGTGGCTACCGAGTACGATGTACCACTGACCACCGCGCCCGACAGCCCGAGCAATCTGGCCATCAATGCTGATGGCACCACCCTCACCGGTACCGCGCCGGCCGGCAGTCGTGTGGAAGTGAATGATGCCAACGGCACGTTGATTGGCAGTGTGGTGGCGGGCCCCGACGGCAGCTTCACCGTTACCCTCGACCCGGCCCAGGCCAACGGCGAACTGCTGGACGTGGTGGCCATTGATGACGGCGGCGTTTCCTCGCTGCCCGCACAGATCACCGCGCCGGATATCACCGCCCCTGCCGCACCGACCGAACTGGTGATCAATGCCA
>NZ_JBAMDI010000339.1:0-322 GCF_036961695.1 Pseudomonas sp. CGJS7
AGGCAACGACAAGGTGTTCGGCGGCTTGGGCAACGACACGATCGAAGGCGGCAGCGGCAACGACGTGCTGGAAGGCGGCGACGGCGACGATGTCATCAGCGACGGTTCGGGCACCAATGTGCTGCGCGGCGGCGCCGGTAACGACATCTTGAAGGGCACCGACCCGTGGGTGGTCAACACCTTCGAAGGCGGCACCGGCAACGACACGATGTCGGGTTACTACGGTGGCGACACCTACCTGTTCAATCTGGGCGACGGTCAGGACACCATCAACGACAACGGAGCGTACTCCAGCGCGGCCCCGTACGCCGACACCTTGCGC